>JAHFOY010000007.1:0-24849 GCA_023261485.1 Planctomycetota bacterium | reverse complement strand
ATGGTGGCGGGTATTTTCCTCTCCTTTGTTTTTAAGACCATTTCGTATTACACGGGCTTTTTCTTCTTAAAAATTCCAGCCTTGATTGGTTGTATTTTCCAGGTCGCATCGATTGCCATTTTCATGTATGTTATTTGCAGGACGTATTTTTCGTCGGGAAAAGAGAAGTATGAAGTTTACGAAGGGTTTATCTTGTCCAGTTATCTCTGGTTTATCTTTCAGGCAATAGCTTTTGTCGCCTTATACTTCCATTTCACCGTTGTAGGAAACACATACATCCCGGAAGTCTTTAGGGGCCCCATCCGGCATATCCAGATTGTGGGGTTTGCCTGCATGGTCATTATTGGAATATTTACAAAGACGTTGCCAATTTTCCTGGGCATACAGGAACCAAACAAAAAAATAAGCGCATACGTTCTCTACATACTGAATATCTCTATTGCATTAAGAACGATATCCGGATTTTACCGTGAATATACTGATAATCTCTATGGTTTTTTTAATGCGGTTTTTTTAATATCCGGTATTCTGGAGACCGTTGGGGTATTTTTATTCATATATAATCTGAATTTGTTCGACAGTAAAAAGGCCGTCAAGAACAACCCTAATTTACCCACCGGATTTAGAAAATACATCAGGGCAGCGCTTATATGGCTGTTCGTTTCAGAAAGCGCACTGCTGAGTTTTACTATTTACGAAACAATGTCGGGGGAGCGGACTTCTCATGCCTTGTTTGGAGCTTACCGGCATGCCATCTTTATCGGATTCATCAGCATGATGATACTGGGATGCGCCTCCAAGATGATTCCCCTGAGCAAAGGGGTAAAATTATGCAGTACGAAACTCCTCAACGCAACATTCGTGCTTATTAACATTGGATGTTTATTCAGGGTCGTCGCACAACCGGTTTCCGAGCACCTGTATCCGCAATTTTATGCCTTTATGGGCATCAGCGGCTTTATCGAGTACGCCGCCATGTTCTGCTTTGGCATCAATGCGTGGAAAACAATGCAGCTTGATGTAGAAGAAGAGACTACCGAGCAGATCACCGTTGCAACAGCCGGTACAAACGTCTATCAACTCATCAAACAGTATCCGCAAACCCTGGATATCCTGATTGGCTTCGGATTCAAACAATTGAAGAACCCCATCCTCAGAAACACCCTCGCCAGGACGATCAGCCTGGGTCAAGCTGTGCAAATCAATCCTGTCAACCTTGAGGACTTATTGAAAGAATTAAATAAAGCAATAAGGACGTGTGTTGGATTGAAGGTTGCCTGAAGGTTATTTTTCTAAAACAAAAGTCAGGAGCGCCTGCCTTCTGCCAACATACTTAAATATTCGGGAATTTTAAAACATCTCTGTAGCGGCAATTCGTGAATTGCCGCTACCATATTGAAAACTTATAAATGACTGGACTTGATTTAAATGTCTTGAAAACCACTCAAATAAGCGGAATTGTCTTTAACACTTCATTTTCAAGAATACTTCCACCACCTTTGGATCGAAGTGTATGCCTGCATTTGAACGGATATATTCAAGCGCTTTTTCTCTTATCAAGCCCTTTCTGTATGGACGGTCGAATATCATGGCATCCCTTACATCCACCACTGCAAAGATGCGTGCAGCCATTGGGATCTGCTCACCCTTCAGCCTGCGCGGATAGCCTGTGCCGTCCCATTTCTCGTGGTGGCAATACGGGATGTCAATTGCCGGTCTCAAATTAACAATAGGCCAGAGCAGTTCGTAAGCGAAGACCGGATGTTTGCGCATAATTACCCATTCCTTATCGGTAAGGGGTACCGGTTTTAGCAGTATGCGGTCAGGTATACCCATCTTGCCAATATCGTGGAGCAACGCCCCACGACGGATATGGGCGAGTTCCTCTTTCCCAATGCCCATAGCTTCTGCCACTTTCACGGTCATGTCTGTCACACGACGGGAATGTCCCTCGGTCTCCTTGTCGCGTAAATCGAGGGCGCGTGACCACCCCTCAATTGTCCTGTCATACGCCGTCATCAGTTCTACATTGGCGTGTCGCAACTCCTCAAAGAGCATTGCATCATCGATAACAACTGCAGCCTGTGTTGCAAGAATATCTAAAAACTTCAACCAATCCTGATCCGGGTGGAACGAAATACGGTGAACAAGTTCAAGCACACCATTCACATACCCTTTGGCAGTGAGCGGCACGGCGTAATATGACACATAGCCCTCGCCGGACAAAATTCTGGCGCGATTACAGGTATCCTTCACTTCACACAAATCCGGGATATTGATGAGATGGCGCTCACTCACGGCGTGTCCGAGCATTTCATCACCGAGAAATACATGAGGAGTTTTATTAGCATCTGATAAAAAACCACGTCCTGTTACGTATTCAAGCGCCTGCATGTGTTTGTTAAAAATGTATATGTCTGCAGCATCCACGTTTAACAACGTAAGAACCTTTTCAAGGAAGATATTCAGTGAAAGACGCAGATCAAAACTACCTGTTATTGCTATATCAACCTCATGTAAGGCCGAAATACGCTGTAATTGAATCTTTGTTTGCTCTTCGGACTGTTTGCGTATAATAAATAAACCAATTTGCCTGCCAATGGCAGTCATCATATTAAGCAGGTCATTGTCCGGCTGCCTTGTCGTACGACTCAAAAAGTCTATAGCACCAATAACTTCTCTATTGCCTTCTACAGGAAAAGAAAATGCTCCACGCAGTCCTTCTTTTACCGCTGCTTCTGCCCTTGGAAAACCAGCGTCTTGTGTGATATCAACAACCCAGACAGGCTTGCCGCTTTGCCAGACACGACCGGGTAGTCCGATACCTGGCGCAAATGTGGTTTTGCGGGTAATTGCCTCAAATTCCGGCAACTCAATCGTTGGTGAACGCCAGGATTCGGCAAGACACAATACCCCTTTATGCTTATCCGCCAGCCACAGTTCTCCAACATCCCATGCCAGACATTCACAGACAACCTCGATGATTTTTAGAGACGCTTCTTCGATTGTAGAAGATTCAACCAATATCTGTGTCACTGCATGCTGGGCTTTTACCCTCCGTTCATTCAGCATTTGTTCAGTTACATCCCGAATAATTGCCATCCCGCCGACGATATTTCCATTTGCATCGAATAATGGAAAATGAGCGCTCTGAAAGAATCCGTGCCTTCCTGTTTGTGGAACGTTATACGGCATTGCTCTCCTCACGGTTGGTTTACCTTTTACGGCATTCCTGAATGCCTCTTCCTCGCCAACTTCCTTCAAAAACGGAAACACTTCAAAGGGGGATTTTCCTAACAATGCCTCCCTATTCACACCTGATATTTGTTCCATCGCTTTATTCCACAAAATATAGCAAATATCATTATCATATGCGATTATGCCATCCTGACTCGATTCAAATAATAAACGGAACTTCTCTTCATTCTCTTTCAGCCTATCTGTCATCTGTTTGATTTCCGTAATGTCCTCCTTTACTGCCATGAAATGGGTGATGACTCCCTCCGCATTTCTGACAGGTGAGATAGCCGCAGATTCCCAGTATAATTCACCGTTCTTCTTCCTGTTATGAAATTCTCCCTGCCACGTTCCACCGGAAGTAATAATATCCCAAAGTCGTTTATATTCCTCAGGCGGTATCTCGCCTGATTTCAAAATCTGTGGGTTTTTCCCTATAATTTCTTCTTTTGTATAACCTGTAATCAGAGTAAATTTCGGATTGATATATTCAATATTACCAGCAGTATTAGTAATCATAATTACAACAGGGCTCTGTTCTATTGCATATAAGAATTTACGGATTTCATCTTCAGCTTGTCTGCGTATGGTTTCTGCACGGTCAATATCATCTCCAACCGTTTTTGACATCCGAAACACAAATAGACCAACAACGGATGCAAATACTACAGTGTACATTGCAATCACGATCGCAGGATTAAAATTCCACTTTAAAATGAAAAAGGCATCTACAAAGTTTTCAACCAAAATAATCATGATCGTAGTTGGGAAAAAGACGCGCATCAGGCGTGAGCGTGTTGATGTACCTGCAAAAAAGCGTACAGGTAAGCATGCTGACCCTGTTGTCGCAATTAACGCAATACCGAGGCATACAAAGGAGCATGCCGTTGTGACTGCCATCGGTACTGTATTACCACCATAAAGAATGGGTGTTCCGTAAAGGTAACCAAGTATTACCACAGATCCTGTGATTGTTGTTACCACGGCGAAACATGACGCAGTATCTCGTGTGAGTCTTCCATGTGGGAGTAACGCTAATAACAAGAGAGCAACACCCGCCGAAAGGAAATTTCCCCCTGTAATGGGTGACATGTAACCGACCGGGACTTTACCTACTATCCCGGAAGTTTTTAATATCATCTGGTCAATATTGAGGTCAACACGAATAAAATATTGGATAAGTGTCAGGATACTCAACATTATGGTCAAAATTGCAAAAAATGCGGAAAACCATCGGGATAAACGACAGTGAGGCCAGAGGGTAAGGACAAGGACAGAAATTCCGAGTATGATGAAGGCAGCAGAGGTGTTTGGCGCCATGGGGATATAATCCGGATGTACACTGGCTAACACTCTCAGTCCCGATAACCAGCCCGCGAATGTAAGGACACCCATGCCAATGGTTATTCCGCAACAGGTCTGGGAAATACGTACCGTATAATTATCGTTTCTCATACCAGATTACTCAGGCAGAACTATAACTCGAGTTAATTCCCCTTAGAAACTATGGGAGATAAAGGGGGGTTGTGAATAACTCTGTCATTATTACTTTGTCAGGATCGCAGGGCCGGCTTTCACCATATAGGTAATTCCCGATACCAGGGTAATAATGACGGTAATCCAGAGCATAACAATGATTCCCTGTTTGATGGCTATAAGGTGCTGGAGATGAGCAAAGAACAACAAGATCAGGCTGATGGTGAATGACTGGACAAACATCTTTGCCTTCCCCCATATCGTTGCCCCGAATTCAATCCCCTTTGATTCTGAATAACTTCTCAGGCTGTTGACGAGAAATTCTCTGGCTACAATCACGACAACCATCCACGATGGTATGATGTCATGGGCATGCCGTATGAGTAATATGAACCCGCCGCAGACGATGATCTTATCCACGAATGGGTCTGCGATACGCCCGAAATCCGTGAGTAGCCCTTTTTTGCGCGCCAGATAACCATCCAGCCAGTCAGTTGACCATGCCAGGCTAAACGCAATAAGCGCGATAGTGTACCAACGGTACGATAAAAAAACAAAGAATACAATGGCCAGCAAGAGCCTCGACAGGGTTAAGCGATTGGGCAGATTGAATGCCGCGCATCTTGAATAATCAAACGAACTCATTTTGTCCTCTTCCCGCTTTTTATAGACGTTGCCGTGAGGTCATATCCAACAGTACCAGTAATGACCATATTTTTAATATCGCCTGCTTTTACATGATTTCCCTGGATAATCACCCTGCTATCCACATCGGGAGCATCACCGTACGTCCTGCCAAACCAGCCGTTATTGCTTTCGTCTTTCTCATCAATAATAACAGGGATTGCATTGCCCACGAGGTTTTTGTGTATTTTCAAAACAATTTCCTGCTGCGCCAGCATGACTTCTCTTAGCCGATGTTCTTTGATTTTTTGGGGAATTTGTTTTTTGAAGGATGCCGCAGGCGTGTTATCTTCCTTCGAGTAAGGAAACACCCCCAATCGTTCAAATTGAACTGCTTTTACAAATTTCAACAGCTCATCATAGTGTTCCTCTGTTTCTCCCGGGAATCCCACAATAACGGACGTCCTTAAAAACAAGTCGGCGATATGACTTCGCAGATCATCAATCAGACTTTCTACGTACGCATGGTTTACACTCCGCCCCATCTTTGCCAGGATTGTATCATTGATGTGTTGTATAGGCATATCGATGTATTTGCAGATTTTTTCCTGCTGACCTATCACATGAATAAGTTCCGGGTAAAAATGCCTTGGATGGGTATAAAGAATCCGTATCCACTCAATGCCTTCTATCTTTGAAAGTTTCTCTAATAACACGTGCAACTGCTGCTTTCCATACAAATCAGTTCCATAAGAGGTCGTGTCCTGCGAAATGACATTAATTTCCTTTACGCCTTCACTGGCCATTATTATTGCTTCTTCCAGGATATTCTCGATTGTCCGGCTGTAAAACCTACCCCGTATGCCGGGAATGGAGCAATATGTACAATTATTATCGCAACCGTCTGAAATCCTGAGATAGGCATAATGCTTCGGCGTCAATCTAATACGATTCCGCCAATCGTCGTTGCATTGAGCAGAATTGGTTTTTGCCTTTTTATGACCCGAACCTGACAAATCGGTTAGTTTATCAAAATCCTTTAATCCAACCACATGGTCAATTTCAGGGACTTCTTTCCGTAGCTCTTCGGGATACCTTTGCGCAAGACAGCCTGTTACGATAAGCTTTTTGCACTGCGCATCGTCCTTTAATTTTGCCGCCTTTAAGATCGTATCGATAGACTCTTTCTTGGAGTCGTCAATAAAACCGCAAGTGTTTATAATCAGGATTTCGGCATCTTCAGGATATTGGCAGATGGTACTTCCGCTATCTGCTACCCTGCCGAGTATTTCTTCGGCATCTACCAGATTCTTTGGACATCCTAAATTTATTAATGCAACTTTTTTTGATTTCATAATTCTTTTTTGTGCTCTTTGTGGTTAAATTCATTTTAGTTGCGGCTTCGCTGCGTCAGGCAGTATCATCCTGGCTCATGCGCGCCATCTGGGCATCCCATTCTTCCAGTGTCAGGAATACCTCCCTTGCCTGACTTCCCTTATATTCTCCAACAATGCCGTCTTCCGCCATCAGGTCAATCAACTTTGCAGCGCGTGAATATCCGATCTCCAACCGTCTCTGTATGAGAGACACTGACCCCCTCTGTGTCTCCAGCACGATCCTCACTGCTTCATTGTAAAGGTTGTCTTTGGCAATATTCTCTCTTTCCGAAACACCTTTCCAGCTTTTCAATTCGGAGTTAAACTTTGGCGCAGCGCGTTTGCTGAGATACTCAACCACATTCTTTACCTCCTCATCGCTTACATAAGCCCCCTGAACCCTGACTACCTTTGATGTTCCAGGAGGCAGGAACAACATATCACCGCTTCCCAATAACTTCTCCGCTCCGTTTTGATCCAGAATCGTCCTCGAATCAACCTTCGAAGCGACGTAGAATGATATTCTCGATGGCAAGTTCGATTTGATTAAACCTGTAATTACATCAACCGAAGGCCGCTGAGTTGCAAGTATGAGGTGAATGCCAACTGCGCGGGATTTTTGTGAAAGCCGGATAACAGAACCCTCGACCTCTTTGGACGCCACCATCATCAAGTCCGCCAGTTCATCAACAACAACAACGATATGCGGCAAATAAAATTGTACATCGTCGAGATTGGCATCACCCTCGGGATTTAAACGTTTTCTGATTTCGGACGTTCCCAGCCTGTTATAGGCATTTATATGTTTCACGCCGACACTGGCAAGCAATGCGTACCGTTCTTCCATCTTGTTCACCGCCCATTCCAGCACGGCTGCGGCTTTTTTCATATCAGTCACTACAGGGCTTATCAAATGGGGAATTTCCCTAAATAATGCAAACTCGACCATTTTCGGGTCTACCAGAAGAAGCTGGACATCTGTTGGGTGACGTAAAAAAAGAATACTCAATATAATCGAATTGAGACAAACGGATTTGCCGGAACCTGTCGTTCCTGCTATGAGCAAGTGGGGCATTGACGCCAGATCCGATATGAGGGGATTGCCAGCCGCATCTTTTCCGATCAGGAGTGGAATAGCCATTTTTTTCCGTATGTCGTCAGACGATTCAAGCAACTCCCGCAGCATCACCGTTTTTCTTTTGGTATTTGGGACTTCCAATCCAATAGATGACTTGCCGGGCAAGGGGGCGACAACCCTTACACTTGGCGCTTTCAAGGCAATTGCCAGGTCATCAGAAAGGCTAACCACCTTCCCCACCTTCGTTCCTGGCGCTAATTCCAATTCATACATGGCGATGACAGGGCCTCTTTCAATTTCTACGACTTCTGCATTTACATTGAACTGTACGAGGGTGTTTTTTAGTACATGTGCGCGTTGTGTAATTTGATCCCAATCATCCGAATGCTGGTCAAATGCGGGCTTTTCCAGGAGATCAATAGGCGGCAGGTCATAATCACGTTTTTTTTGTTTAATAGTCTCAGTATAGATAGCCGGCTCTTCGTCTTCCAGATATTGCTCACCATCAAATTGTTCCTGAGCATCTTTATGGGTGCCCAAAGATACTGGCTGCTCATTCTTCATTTCTCCGGTGACATCCGCAGGAACCGCATCTATGTAATTATTGGTCGAAATGGTTGAATTATTCAATATATTTGCTTTTGCATGATAACGCAGTCCGGCATCTTCATTTTCAGAATCTTGTGTTGGTAGAGACCTTTCTTCTTTTGCCTTTGATGCCTTGATAAACGGAGAAACAGGAGTAACGTTCAGCAAGAGCATAATTGATATAACCAGCCCTGACGCCAAAATAATTATCGTGCCTGTCAGATTGAAATATTCATATAACCTGGAGACAACTACGATTCCGAAAATTCCTCCCACGTTGGCCGATAGGAGGAATTTATTAAATGCATAGCACCCAAGCGTCAATAAGGACGCAACCGAAAATAGCAATAAAACAGCCCCGATTATTTTTACCCAGAGATGTTGGATGTTTTCCTTAAAGAGATACGACACTCCCAGCCAGCCTACGAGGACAACGATTAAATAAGAAGTCCGCCCTAAACCTGCCAAAGTGTATCCTGCAATCTGTGCGCCTGCAATGCCACAGAAATTGTTTACAGGGTTATTGACAGGATAATCAGCAAAAGGCGGGTCGTTTGGAGAATGGCTGAGAAAACTTAAAAAGATAAACAATGCGGAAGCTAACAGGATAATTGCGGTGATATAACGTATAAAACGCTTAATTCCCATATTATTATAATTCTACAAACAATTCAGATACGGGGAGTGTAAATCCTGTAAAAATATCTTCTCCATTCAAAGTATCGTTACCCCGAAGAAGCTTATCGGGACGCGGTGAGTGATACACCAAAATAACTTGTTCTTCGGGATTGATTACCCAGGCTAATTTTGTATCGTTTTCAAAATATTCTACAATTTTTTCATGAAGAGTTTCTATTGTGTCTGAAGGTGAAAGAATCTCAACTGCGAGGTCAGGTGAACCTTTAAAAAAACCCTTGGGAGGCCGTTTAAATCCCTGTAACCGCTTTTTGCTTATAAATGATACGTCAGGTGAACGAAGGTTGCCTGATTTCATCCAGTACCCGGCACTTGAACCGCAAACAACTCCCAAATTATATTCAAAAACAAATTTTCCTAATGCAACCAAAAGTCTTGCACCAATATCTTCATGTTCGATCCCCGTTGGAACCATGATCAATTCTCCATTTATTAATTCATATTTGTTCCCGTTGCTGGGTAAAGCCATGAGTTCTTTTTCCGTCCAGGTTTTTTTTGTAACGGTCGTTTCCATAAAGCTCCTTTTAGTGTCCCGTGTGACCGAATCCCCCCACACCCCGGCGAGTTTCTTCCAGACTTTCAACCTCAATCAATTCTGCCCTGAATACCGGCTGGATTACCAGTTGCGCAATGCGCATCCCACGCTCTACAGTAAAACGTTCTTTCCCAAGATTACACAGAATAATACCAATCTCACCCCGGTAATCACTATCAATCGTTCCCGGCGTGTTTACAAGCGTTAAACCGTGTTTTAGAGCCAGGCCGCTTCTCGGTCTGACCTGCGCCTCATATCCAGAGGGTAATTCTATATGAACACCTGTAGGAATTAATTTGATCTCATGGCGTTCAAGCTGAACTGCCTTATCCACTGCGGCATATAAATCCATCCCGCTTGCAGCCTCGCTCATGTATTGGGGCAAAGGCAAATCCCTGCATCCCTGCTTTCTCATAACCTTAACTTGTATCTTATTCACGAGTATTTACTTAACCTTTTTCTTTTTGAGTTCTTCATTGATTACGCCAACAATTTTCTCAACAGAAGCTAATCTCCCGATTCCAACACGCCCTGTGCATAACCGACCCTCTTCTGGTTCGATAATAACATATCCAAGCTTCTTTAATTTATTTATATTTTCCTGCACAATAGGATTCAAATACATACTGTCATTCATTGCAGGTGCAATAATTACAGGAGGCCGTGCTGCCATGACGGTGCATGTTAGCGCGTCATCTGCTATCCCGGACACAACTTTACCAATAAAATTTGCAGTTGCCGGTGCAACCACCACGATATCGGCATGTTCAGCCAGGGATATATGATTAGGATCATAATTTCCCGTATCAATGAAAAGGTCGGTTATGACCCGGTTTTTCGAAATAGACTGAAATGTTACAGGATTTACAAAACGCTGGGCATTTGATGTCATAATAACGGTAACATTATTCCCCTGTTTTATCAGGCTTGATGCTACCTCAACTGCCTTGTAAGCAGCAATACTCCCGGTAACACCCAAAACTACACTGTAGGACATAGTCACCCCAGGTTTAGTATTTTACGGATAGTATTTACTGTTGCGTCCAGGTCATCGTTGACCACTGTGTAATCATACCTGTCCTTAAATTCCAATTCCTTATCGGCGGTTTCCAAACGAAGCAACATATCGTCCTCTTTATTTGTGTTCCTTTTGATTAATCTCTGACCCAATGTATTCTTGTCAGGCGGCAGTAAAAATATCGAAATAGCTTCGGGAAATTTCTCTTTGATCTGTAATGCGCCCTGCACTTCTATTTCAAGCAGATAGAGAATTTCGTTTTTGAGGGCTTCTTTTAATGCCTTAACGGGAGTTCCATAGCAGTAACCACAATATGTAGCATATTCTGCCAGTTCTTTGCGCTGAATCATATCCTCGAATTCAGCAGCCGATACAAAATAGTAGGATTCGCCGTTCTTTTCGTTATGTCTTGGTGGACGTGTGGTTGCCGATACCGATTTCTTCACATGCTGATCTTTTTCCAGCAGTTTGCATACCGTCGTTTTTCCTGACCCTGAAGGCCCTGAAATGATTACAATCTTCCCCATGTCAAAGTAACCACCGTTTAAGGGTTTTTTGAGTTTATCGGGTTATTTGAATTAACTGAGTTAACGCAAGAAACTCAAAATTACTCGATGTTGAATATCTGTTCCCTGATTTTCTCAATCTCCGTTTTGACGTCCACCAAATCCTTCAGCATCACACTGTCATTTGCCTTTGAGCACATCGTATTGGTTTCGCGGAACATTTCCTGAATAATGAAATCCAGCTTCCGTCCCACGGATTCGTCTGAATTTATGGTTTCTTGCAGTTGGCATAAATGGCTTTTAAGACGGCTGATTTCTTCGGCAATATCGCATCGTTCTGCAAAGACGGCAATCTCGCGGCAAAGACTGCTATCTGTCAGTTCTATATCAGTTCCACTCAGCAGCGATGCGACCCTGTTTCGCAGGCGTTTACTATATTCCTGGACAATAATAGGCGACATGGTTTCAATCTTGCTAAGCGCTGAAAGGATAAATTCTATTCTCTGTTCGATATCTTTTGCGAGATGCCTTCCTTCGACCGCCCGCATTTCCAGCATCTTTTCCAGGGCTTCCTTGATAAGGGAGATGCACAGGGATAGAAGGGCATTCTTATCCGTCTGGCTATTTTTCCCCTTTTGCAGTACGCCTGGAAGCAGTATGAGGGAATTAATTGATACTCTCTCTCTGGAACCGATCTCTTTTTTTACTTCAGTTAACAAATGATAATATTCTTTTAGCCTGTCGCTGCTCAAAACATACTCAGGTTCCTGCCGGAGAGACTGGTAATTTACATTTAAAAGGACAGTCCCCCGGGCTAATTTTTCCCTGATTGGACGCTCAATCTCCGTTTCGAATGATTGCAATATCTCCGGCAGACGCGAGTCTATCTTCAAAAACCGGTTATTCACTGAGCGAAGTTCCACACGTATTGCGAGTTCGTCGTCTTTATATTCAGCCACGCCAAATCCCGTCATGCTTTTTAACATCAAGGCCACCAAATCTTTCGTTCGTGTATTGTTTACTTAAAATTATTACCCGTCTATTTCTGTGCTTCGCTTGCAGGTGTTTCTTTGCCGCCAGATGCCTGTTCTTTAACGGGATTCATACCTGCCGGCTGGCCTTGCGATGTCCCCTCTTTCATTGCTGACTGATGATACGCGCCTTCCGGTTCTGTCTTGCCGGATCCTTCTTCGGCAACATTCTGCATACCAACCCCGGATGGAGCGTTTGCAGCGCCGGATGCGTGAGAAGGTTCAACAGGTGCATGTTCATGCACACCTTCTCCCTCATGTGCAGGATGTTCATGCGTATGTTGAGCTGCAGGCATCTCCTGTGTAATCATCGTTTCCAGGGACTTTGTAGGAATGGACAGTTTAAACAAAAATACGGTGGCGACAATAAATGCCGCTCCTATAAGATACGTAACTTTAGACAGGAATGTGCTCGATCTCGTACCGAAGGCAGACTGATCCCCTAGCCCGCCAATTGCCGCAAGTCCGCCGCCTTTTCCCGATTGCAAAAGAATAGACCCGATAAGAAACACACATAAAATAGGTAATGCAATCTTTAAACCAATAACTAAATTTAAGAAAAAGAATGCATTTAATATTCCAAAGATAACAATGATTGCAATTCCCCACTTAAATGCCTTTTCAGCCTTTACCATGTAACTCTCCCAATATTAAAAATCCAATTGCTAATTGCTAAAAACATTACTGAATTGATGCTGCATCAATTATTTTTAAAAAAGATTCCAACTTAATACTTGCACCACCCACCAGAAGGCCATCGATCTCCGGCTGTGATATTAACTCTGCCGTATTCTCCGGTTTTACGCTTCCCCCATATTGAATATACACACTATTGGCAATGACTTTACCATAATTATCCGTCAAAAAGCCTCTGATAAACGAATGAACTTCGTTGGCCTGCTCAGGCGAGGCCGTCTTCCCTGTGCCTATTGCCCAAACAGGCTCATAGGCAATCACAAGCCCTTCTACATGATTATTATCAATTCCCAGCAAACCATCTTTTAATTGTTTTTCTACTACATATTCTGTCCTTCCTTCCTCCCTTTCCTTTAATGTTTCTCCGATACAAAAAATTGGTTTTAAATTAACAGATAGCGCTGTCTTTATCTTTGCATTTATGAACGAGTCAATTTCACCAAAGAGATGCCGTCGTTCCGAATGCCCAATCAGTACATGCGTACAGCCTGCTTCCTTTACCATCAACGCAGAAATCTCACCCGTATAAGCGCCGTTTTTTTCACTATGAACATTCTGCGCTCCAACGCAAATGTGACTACCTTCCAATACCTTGCAAATATCTTTCAGGAAAACAAAGGATGGGCAAATTCCACAAAGAATCTCATTAATACCATGCAAACTATTTTTGAGCGATTTGGCAAACTCTATTCCTTCCGAAAGCGTGAGGTTCATCTTCCAGTTCCCCACAATAAAAGGCTTTTTTCCCATTATCTTCGAATTATGTCCTCTTAATCACACTTCGGAAACGATCCCAAAATCTTCATATCAAAACATTTTTTAGATACATCCTTGAGGGCTTTCTGAATAGCTTCATTCGATGTATGACCCTCAAAATCCATATAAAAACAATATTCCCAAGCTTTTTTTCTGGTAGGTAATGACTCGATATTCGTGAGATTGATGTTATAGGTTTTGAAAGGCTCCAGTATCTCTAATAAAGCGCCGGTTCGATTTTTTATATAGCACATAATTGCAGTTCTGTCTTTTCCGCTCGGTGCACCGTATTCTTTGCTGAGGACGAAAAACCTGGTTATATTGTTTGGGTTGTCTTCAATGTTTTTAGAGAGGATATTTAATCCGTACATTTGCGCTATTTCTGCATTTGCTATTACTGCATAATATTGCCCTTCTTTTTCTGATTTTGAAGTATCCCCGACAATACGAGCAGCTTCGGCGCTGCTACTGACCTCTATTAATTCAGCATGGGGAAGATTACTTGCCAACCAATTTTTACATTGAGACAAAATCTGTGGTTTTGAATATACCTTTTCAATCTCCTCTTTTTCACAATTTGCCATTAAATTGTGGTGAATTGGCAAAATAATCTCGGCACATACTTTTACATCGTACTCTACGAACAAGTTTAGCGTCTCTCTTATGCCGCCTTCTGTTGAATTTTCAACCGGCACAATTCCGTAATCACTCCTGTCCCCCGCCACGTCTCTGAAAACATCGTCAATGCCCCGTACAGGGACGTATTCAACAGACGACCCAAACTTTTGTTTAGCGGCAAAATAACTGAAAGTCCCTTCAGGCCCCAGGTATGATACCTTGATGGCCTTTTCCAAAACCAGGGAACCTGCCATCAGTTCCCGGTATATTGCAGAGAGACATTCATCCGTTAATGGGCCTTTATTTTGTGACTTAATTCGTGTATACACCTCTTGTTCTCTGTTTGGGACGTAGATTTGTGCCTGTTTTTCTTTTTTTATTTCACCAATCTTCAATACGATTTTGGCTCTTTCGTTGAGTAAATCTACTATTTTAGAATCCAGTGCATCAATTTCCTTTCTCAAATAGTCTATGTCCATGGTGAATTTTAGTTAATTCCAACTTTTTTAATTTTATGTTTAGTTATTGTCAACAAAGCAGTTAGATTTATACATTTATTAGAATAAATTTATCAGAATTTGATATAAGAGTCAATAAAATTAAGTTATTTCAGTTTTTTTAATTGACTGTCCATAAAAGGCTGTTAAAATAAATTTTAAATATAAATTTTTGTTGCTCTAATATTTTGTAAAAAGGTATGTTATGACGTAACCTGTCTTGCATACCAAATGTTCTTTGAATTTATTATAGTATTTTTATTTTACCTACCTAATTTTTCGCAATGTTATTCATTATTCAAATTTTTTTAATTAGGTACTTATACGTAATCTTCATAATATTAAGTCTTTATTGGAAAGGAAGATATATATGGTAGGTGGGCGAATCAGAGGATCTCAACAAAGGATAGGGGTATTTGTTGATGTCCAAAATATGTTTTACTCGGCAAAAGCGTTACACCAATCAAAGATTGACTATAGTAAACTCCTATTAGAAATTGTAGGTGACAGAAATCTCATACGTGCAATAGCATATGTGGTACAAAAGCCTGATGTAGACCAATCCAGCTTTACAGATGCATTGAGCCGCTTAGGGTATGAAATAAAATCAAAGGAGCTTCGACTAAGACCGGACGGTACGGCAAAAGGCGATTGGGATATGGGTATTGCTATCGATTCTATAGCAATTGCACCAAAGCTGGATACCGTAGTATTGGTGAGTGGTGATGGGGATTTCGTACCGCTTGTAGAAATGTTGAAGGCGCACGGCTGTCGGGTAGAAGTTGTTTCCTTTAGGCGCAGTACGGCGATTGAGCTTATCAATGCTGCAACAAAATATACTGCTATAGAAGAGTCGATGCTTTTCAAGGAAAAAAAGTTTCAAAAGAATGATATTCCAAACGAATAATCATATAAATCCGGAAAAACTCAATGAGTGTCAATTGGCGCTGGGATATTCTTTTCATGATCCCGTCGTGCTTGAAAAAGCGCTAACCCACACATCCTGCAGGCTGGAAAATAATTTTTCCAACGAAAGATTAGAATTTTTGGGAGATGCCGTGTTAGGGATGATTATTTCAGACTATCTATACAAAACCATGCCTCAGTGCAGTGAGGGTGAATTAACAAAGATAAAATCTGTTGTGGTAAGCCAAACGACACTTGCCACTGTTAGCGTGGAGGCGCATCTAAAAGATTTTCTTTTGGTAGGCAAGGGTTTAAATGACCGGAATTATCTGCCAAAATCATTGCTTGCCAATGTATTCGAAGCAGTTATAGCCGCAATATATTTGGACGGCGGCATAGACGTAGCCTACAATTTTACCATTAAATATTTAAAAAAAGAAATTGACCTCGTTTGTAAAAATCAACACGATAAGAATTACAAATCTATTCTTCAACATTACAGTCAAAAGGAATATGGCATTACACCTAATTATCGGGTTTTGCAGCAACTCGGTCCTGATCACGGGAAGTCTTTCGAAGTAATCGTCTCTATAAAAAGCAGTGAATATGGGAAAGGCTGGGGCAAAAGTAAGAAGGAAGCGGAACAATCTGCTGCAAAAGAAACACTGAAAATTATAGTTCCGGATTTAATGAGAGAAACGGATAGTTAACTTTACACTTAAATTAAAAATAATTAAGGAAGGAGATCCACTATGGCAAAGAAAATAAACAAGAAAAAAATCGTAGGTGTCTGTCCCGCAGGTATTCAAAAAACCAAGTGCCCGAGTATTAAAATGACAAGGCAGTTGCGTGTCAGGCTATTGGCATCGCAGAGAGAAAATAACGTCAATACGGATCAGGTAATGCAACTTCAATCGGCATTAAAAGAAAGGAAAATACGAGGGATTGCGGCAGACTGCGAAACCTGTAGCTACAATACCTCTGCAAGTTCAACGGCTTCCGTTCCACAATAACCGTTATATAAATGACGATATGAGGATTTGAGGAAATTTTATGATTGTTTGAACTTGGCTTGTTTATGGATGTAGATACAATACGTGTTTAATCTGTATTGATGAGGACTTCTTGTTCCAGGTAAGGATAGTTTAAGAGTTGGCTCATCTCAGATGTGATAACCTCGATTTCTTCCTCTTTTAAATTTGGGTTATATACGCTGAATTCTTTATCTTCTTTTGGATAGTGTAATGTGATAAATTCCTCTCCGCTTTCTCTTTTAAAAGATTTCAATTTGAATATTTTTTTCCGTATTAGATAAAGCGCCAGCACATATTGCAGATTTCTTTGATTTGGTTCGCTTTTGCCCTCTAACCTGACAAACATATCCAGAAAGACTTCGTTATTTACAAACTTTTGGACAGGTTTATCCCTTTTTGGCACTCTCGTTTTCCAAAATGAAAAAAGCCCATCTCCCTTGTCCTTGCTCCAACATGAAGCGCAATAATCTTTTCGTACGAAGGCATTATTTTCATCAAACAGTGCAGAATAATACTCTTCATCTTCACAAAACTCCTTGCTACAAACGATGCATCCTTTGGAGCCTCTGGTTATTTTCCATTCCATCATTAGCCTTTTATCGTCTTCTGAACTTTTTCCTGTATTTCTTTGAAAAACATTTTTGCCTTCTTCTCAGCTTGGCTCAATTCATTTTGTGCCTTTTCAACAAGACTCTGATTCTTAATCGTAGCGAGGTTTATTTCTACATTTAATTTTGCACATTGCAGTGCCGCTTCCGCCAGGAAACCTGCCACCCCAACATCAGATATCAGATTAGGATTTGCAATATCTGCCAGTTCACGCGTCAACTCTAAAATATAAAGACAGCACATTGTTGCTTTTAAAGGGACTTCCATAGCAATAATAGTTGCATTCTGTATTGCCTCAGACCGCAACTTCTTTTCGGTTTCATTTGATTTTGGCAATGTGTATGCGCTGCTAAGCTTGCCATAGACTGCAATATCTTCTTCCATCAAGGACAACATGATTTCCCTGCTCTTTGCGCACTCTTCAAGTATCCTCTTCAGTTGGGAATCATATTGCTTAAATTTTTCCTTGCCGATGGTAAAGTTCGCCGACATGGAGGACATCGTTGTTGCCAAAGCGCCCACCAGTGATGCCACACTTCCACCACCCGGCGTAGGCGTTCCGGCGGCCGCATCTTTTAAATACCTTTCTAGCGGTTCGTTTCTATACATAAAGTTGTTACCTTTGAATAATAATTTCAGTATCCAATGTTACAAAATCATATAGCTCTTCCACATCGCTATTCACCATTCTAACACAACCATTTGATGAAGCAGTGCCAATCGATTCCGGTAGTGTTGTACCGTGAATCCCATACCCATACAGGTCTGGTTTGTCTTTAAGACCAATCCATCGGGTGCCAAGTATATTTTCCGGGTGTCCATAAGGGAATATACCGCCGTTAGGCGAATACCACGTTGGCTCTTTCATTTTATTTTTTACTTCAAACGTACCAACAGGTGTTTTATCGTTTTTCCCTGTGCCGATACGGTACTGTTTCACATAATGATCATTCAGCAGCAAAGTCAGAGTAAAGTCAGTCTTACTGATTAATATTTTTGTCTTTCCGGTAAGTAGCTTTAATTTATCACCTATATTCAGCCTTGTGGGGGATTTGTTGTTAATCCTCATAATCAGTTCGTAATTTGTGTTATATTGTTTGGCAATTCGCGTCATGATATCGCCGGCCTGAACTGTGTACATGGTAGCATCCGGAGAGGGCGTAGAGGAGAAGATTAACTCTTCGTTTAATTTATCCAATAGTTCCTTTACCTCTTTTTGTTTTTCCGGTATTATTTTATTAACAAATAAATCGGATAGAATATTTCTTGCCTCGTATTTTTTCCCTTCTTTTAAATATTTGTCGACGATATCCAGACTGGGCGCTTCCTGTTTTTTTCCAACAGGTTTCTCTATAGATTTGAATTCTTCTGTTGTATCCTTTTTAGGCTCTGCTTTAAGTTCGTCGGAACGGATGATAATATCTTTTTTATAAATGACGGTATCTTCGTCTTTTTTTACTAACAATACGGGCAATTCCTGATTACTTTTTGCGGACGCTTCGGAATTAGGGATTTCCGCACTAATGACACTATCGTTAGCTGTTAAAAAGGAGAGGAGGTATATTATGAAAATGGTTAATAAAGAATTTCTAATTGTTTTCATGGAGGGGAATTAATATCACACCTGCGTTCTATTGTCAAGCCAAAAGAAAATCATTTTATTTCAAAATGTTTATAATTACAGATACCCGGTCGTTATGCCGGTCACTTTTAATGTCTTTCACCATAGGTTTGTTATTTCCGTATCCGACAGTAACCAATCTCTTCCATGAAATATTACCTTTCTCGTGAAGATAATCAGCTACAGCCTGTGCACGGTCAAGTGAAAGCTTCCAGCAGTTGTCGTATCCTCTTGAGGGAACAAAATTTTTTCTCGTATGACCCTCTATAACGAGAGAACACGGCCTCTCCCCAATTAAATCAATTAAACTATCCAAGGAGTGCTTTCCTTCCATAAAGAGAGTGCTGTCGTTTTCATCGAAGTAAACAACTACAGCCGCCGGTATTTGATCCTCTTCACGATCTAATAAATCAATCCCTTTGTCACCGCTTTCCGTAGGTTCGCTTTTGGCTTCTGGATAAATATACTTCAACTTCTGGATATCTTCTGTTGATTTTGCATCTCTTCCGGGCAATATCCCGCCAAGTCCAAAGGTTACACTGTCTCTGTTTACTGATTTTTTAAACTCCTCAATAAGCTCTTTTTTCTTTTCCTCTGTAAAGTTGACCTGAAATATTATAAAAAAAGCCAATAATATCGTTATCACCGAACCGTAGGATGTCCAAAACAAATCGGGAGTGCCGGAACCAAACGATTTTTTTTTCTTCTTGTGATGCGATGACGACATAAAAGATGTCTTATGAATGTTTAAAGTTATTATTTAAATATCATCATAGTAATCATATTTCCCTCTGCTTCTGCAACATGATAACCGGATATCGCAATCTTTTGCGGTTCAATGTCCTCCTTGGTCACCAAGAACTCACAAATATTGGCTGCCCTATTTATTGACAGATCAAACTCTTTTACGGCTTTTCCCATATTTGTATCAATTACCAGTTTACCTCTGAGAATTCGTAACACAATACCTAGTTTATCGAAGATCGTATATGCTTCTCTTTTTAATGCAACCTCACCTCTTTCAAAACACAAATCTACCGGAATTTTTATCTTACATCCTATCTTTACATCTTCAATGTCAATTGATTTTTTTAACCCGCTTTCTTCTATAAAACCTGATATGTAACTGTACATCTCTTCTGGTTCAAGCGGGCTTTCTGCAGGCAACTCTTCTGCTTCAGGACTTTCAAGTACGTCCAATTCCTTTTCAAAGAGGGTTTCAACCGGTCTAGTACCGCTTTCCAACATATATTCTCCACCACCGGCAAAAGACTCATTAATTTTAGGCAAATCCTCTTTGCATTTATTTACATTAATCGAAGAAAAACTGATCATCATTACAAAAAAGGCAACGAGCAATGTAATTAAGTCACAATAGGTAAGCAACCAAACAGGGCCGCCGTGGCCTCCGGAACCACCCTCTTCCGCACTCATTCCGCTTTTTCCTTCTCTTTAGAACCTGCGGTCAATTTACTGGCCACCTTTGCCTGCAAGAACGCCTTTAGTTTTTCCTCGAGCACCATCGGGGAATCGCCCCTCTGAATGGAAATAACGCCTTCCATAATAATTTCTTTTAAAAAGAGTTCCTTTTTACTCAAGGTATCAAGCCTGCCACCAAGTGGCAGCAAAATAAGGTTCGAAAAGGTAACGCCATAAAATGTAGCAATAAAAGCGACAGCCATGGCTTCTCCTATATGCGACGGGTCGTCCAGCTTTCTCATCATGGCAATAAGTCCCAATACAGTTCCAACCATACCAAAGGCAGGAAATACAGTGCCCGTGAACTCAATAATTCCTTTACCTGTCGCGTGTCTTTGTTTTATATTGTCAATTTCAGTACCCAAGATGCCTCTTAGTGTATCTGAATCCGAACCGTCTACGAGTAATCTCACCGCCTTAATCAGAAATTCGTCCTTGATTTTTTCAATCTCTTTTTCCAATCCCAAAAGACCTTCACGACGGCTGATCTTACAATATTGAATTAATCTGGTAATCTCTTCTTCAGCAGACCCTAATTTAACAAAGACACTTTTTTTAACTACAGCAATTGCACCTATTACCATGGGAATTGGAAATCTTATGATAGTCGCGGCCAGTGTACCACCTATCGTGATCATCATTGCCGGCATATTAATATAACCCGGTATTGATGACGCACCACCTTCGAAAATAATAGATACTAGGATTAGTGCACCACCAATTATCATTCCAATTAGTACGCCCGGATCCATAATCTTAAAACTCCTTACAAATTAAGATTGTTCATAAAGAACTTTCATATATTTATGGAAATATAATATTTAAAATTATTTATAAAGTAAAGTAAAATTAGTTCTTATGAAAAATTATACAAGACGTACGTATATGTCCCGTGCAATGGCACTGTCCAAGGCAATTTGTGTCTCACCCATCTGAATAACGTATGTGGGCTGCCTTTGATGAAGACTGATTTGAACTCCCGGTAACAGACCCATTGAAGATAGTCTGTCCAGCCGTTCGTGATATCGTGTTACTATATACGACACCTTGGCCTTGTCGCCCGACCTTAACTCTGTTAATGGCGTTACAACCGGACGTATCTCCTTATTCGCTTTTTCACAACACTCTCCCGGCGGTATGGCCTTTCCATGTGGGCAGCTTACCGGATGTCCTAATAAGGTGCATATACTGGCTGTCACTTCTTCATCCAGAAAATGCTCAAACTTGCATGCGCTGGAATCCATGGTGTCTTCTTTTACAGCCAAAACATCATTCAACAATCTTTCGGCAAGCCTGTGTCTTCTTATAATTAATCGCGCATCTGTCATGCCTTTATTGGTAAATTCCACTTTTGTGTCTGTTATTTTAACATAGCCATCTTGTGTCAAAGTTTTCAACATGCCTTCAGTTGCAGGGAGTTTCATTCGTTTAATCAATAAATCTTTTTTGACTTCATCGTTTTCTTCTTTCATTGTCCATATTAATTCCAGAATTTCTTCTAAACCAGGTTCGGTCATACTATGTCTCCCCCCCTTCTATTTGCTCTATCCTAAAAAGATACCGAGGCTTCTTAACCCATGAAACAACTATTACTATTAAAGTGAGTATTCCCCCTACGAGCAAATCTATACCACCTCTGTAGGTGCCGAATGATATAATGGCTGTTGCTGTCTCTGTTAATATGATACCTAAAACAAAGGCAACCAAAACAAGCATAATTCTATTTTTTAAAAACCAATTTATATTATCACGAAGGACAACCACTTGTCCAATCTGAATCCCTTTGATAGCTGCTACTTTTATAATGTCTCTTACACCCATCTTCTTTGGACAAGCAGAACAACTTCCACATGCTGCATTTTCCCTGATAATACACACCTCTGCAACATTACCTGAAATGGACACGACCTTTCCGCGTATTTGCATCCGTTAAAACTGCTGTAAGATAACTCTTAAAATACCGCCGATAAGTATCGAATACGGCAATATGAATGCGAACATTAAAAATGCATTTTTTGCCCCCTGCTCTTTGATCATCACCAGAAAATTTGCAAGACATGGAATGAATAGAGTGATCACAACCAATGAAACCAACAGTTGCTCAGGGTTTATGCCCTTATCGCCGCCTTTTTCTTCGAGTACCTTAAAAATACTCACGGCGCCGTAATCCCTGCGCAAGAACCCTAATATAAAACCGTGCGTTGTTTCCACAGGCAATCCCAGGAAATTTTTTGTTATCGGCGCGCCGAGCCTCTCTATAAAGGACAGGAAGCCTAGTTTCGTGGCTACAAACAATGCCAGGGTGCCGAGCATAAACAAGGGTACTGCTTCTTTCAAAAACCAGTGAACTCTGTAGAATGTTTTAATGAAAATATTTGATAATTTCGGCATGCGAAACGGCGGAATCTCCATTAAGAAATCAGAAGGTGTTCCCGGCAAAACCTTAGACGACAAATAACCGATAAAGAGCAGTTGTGTGCCTATGACAAAAACATAAATGGCGAAGTACATGCCGGATATCTTACCCAGCACACCGGAAATAACGCCCAATTGAGCTGAGCATGGTATGGCTAATGCGAGC
Source organism: Planctomycetota bacterium (assembly GCA_023261485.1). Taxonomy (GTDB): domain Bacteria; phylum Planctomycetota; class Brocadiia; order Brocadiales; family Brocadiaceae; genus Wunengus. The sequence continues at coordinate 1,887 of JAHFOY010000007.1, read as the reverse complement.
AGTAAGGTGGCAATAATCCGTTCCTTTTTCGTATTGAGAATGCGGGTTGTTAACGTCGCCATTGTATCACAACCCAGACCCAACACCATCGGAAGCACAGCCTTTCCATTCAATCCTATACGTTTAAATACCTTATCCACCATAACGGCAAGACGCGGAAGGTAGCCGCTGTCTTCCATAATACCAAACGCCAGAAAGAAAAATCCGACAATAGGGAAAACAATAGCAATGGCGTAGGTAAGCCCTACCTGTATCAGCCCCGACTGTTCATTCAAAAATAATTCGAATATTATATTATCTTTACTTATTATTTTCTGTGCAAACAATCCGCAATAATAATTAAATCCCTGAAAATTTACATGGGTAATATTATATATTTTTTTGATAAACGGTATATAGACGTAGATATCAAAACCCCCCGAAGGAGCTAAAGAACTTCCAAACACTTTATTTTCGAAAAAATCAACGCAAGTACCTGCGCCGAATTCTCCCACGAGTTTATAAACAACCCAGAGAATTGTAACCAATATGGGAAATGCCGCTACCGGATGCATTGTTATACGCCCCAATATCTCACTAATAGTGCTCTTTTCCTTGTATTCTCTCAAATATAAATATAATGAAAACCATATTGACGTTACACCGCCAACAGCCGTCGGTATAATAAATTTCATAAGACTTTCTGGTTGAAGTCTGGAAGAAATTAAGGACATTGATAACGTAGCGAGTTTATATCCAATAAAGAAAGCTGCCAATGGAACCAGGAAGTAAAAAAGTACCCCTCTGATAACCGGATGTGTTTTCCCTTCTTTTAAAACGGTCGTACAGACCCTTTCAACCAGCGAATTCACATAATTTGCACGTTTTATATTGATTACATAACTCAAAGGATTGCTAAATTGTTTTTGAATATTGTCCCGAATACGATGAATGTCATCAAGAGACCCATTTGGAAGTTTATTCCTCAATTTTTCTTCAAGGGCTTCATCTCCCGATAAAATCATGATAGCCAATGAACGTGTATTAATAATTGTATCTCGAGGCAACAATCTCTGTATCTTTGAGATACCTTCTTCAATTATACTCCCGTAGTCAATATGAAGATTGGGTGCCCTTGCAGATTCTATAGAACCAAGCAATGCATTTATTCCCACCCTGTGTGTAGCAATAGTTTTTATAATCGGGATGTTTAATGTTTCTTGCAATACAGATACATCAATATTCATACCTCTATCAAGGAGTTCATCCCACATATTTAACGCCATTACAACAGGCAATCCCATCTCCGCGAGTTGAGTAGTAATTAGCAAACCACGACGGAGATTCTTCGCATCTACTACCTGGATAACACGCTTTTCCTGCTCATCTAACAGCATATCCCGTGCTACGAGTTCATCCTCTGATAGAGGGATTAAACTATTTACACCCGGCGTATCAACAATCTCTATCCGGCCACCCAATCCCTTACAAATGCCCTTAGAAACCTCCACTGTAGTTCCGGGATAGTTTGATACCGTCACATACTTTCCAGTTAATAATCCAAATATCACGCTCTTGCCGACATTTGGATTTCCCACCAAAGCAACCTTAAACGTACTCATTCCCGTTTCAGACATTCATCTATTCCTATCGCATTAAAGTCCGAATAACAAACAGAACATACATTGATACTTAGTCTCAATAAATTCAGTATAATGCTTTTATAATCCAAGTCAAATATTTTCTATGGTGTTCTGAGATACTAAAAATAAAATGATATTGCTATAGATGACAATATTCGGAAGAAAAAGAAGTCGTATTGTCGATATGAGGTTACACGCTGCAGGATAAAATATTTTAATATTGTGATTTCCAGCTCATTTACGAGTAGAAATACCGGGGTAGTGT
>JAHFOY010000205.1 GCA_023261485.1 Planctomycetota bacterium | reverse complement strand
CTTTGATAGTAACGGCCGCATCTATATTGCTCTGTGCAATGCCCATCATGGGACCGCCAAAAATAATTTTGTTGGTATCTGCTGTAACCTTTGCTTCTTCTAATAATTGTTTAATTGGCGTCCCCAAACGCACCAAAAAATTTTGTGGATTTTCTACGCCGTTTCCGGTAACGGTAACCAGCCTCTCGATTAACGGCCTTTTGAATTTCACCGCTTCATAAACGGCAAAGGCCGTTCCTACATTTATTACAATCGCACCCACCTCTAACGGTAATTGTGTGGGTTTAAATTCACGATTTAGTAAGGCCTTTATGAGTTGATGTTCTGCCCCTTGCGGGTATTTTACTTCCATCAAGTCTATTTTAATCTGAGGTTCATTTGATAAAACGCCTTTGAAAAGAGTATAAACGTCCTCCTTGTTTGCTTCGATGCCAATGTGTGCCTTTTTACATCCAAGGCACTTCATTACAAACTTCAAGCCCTGGACAATTTCATGGGGTTTGTCCAGCATGAGCCGATAATCACAGGTAAGATAGGGTTCGCATTCGGCGCCATTCATAACAACCGTGTCAATTACCTTGTCTTTTGGCGGAGTAAGTTTTACGTGCGTGGGAAAGGTAGCGCCTCCCAGGCCGACAATTCCTGCCGACTGGATGCATTGTTTGATTTCGTCAGGCGAGATGTGGTCGACATCGAAATTCTCATTCACACCCTCTATCCACGAATCGTCCTCCGTTCTCTCTATAATGACAGCAGGGGACTTTATTCCCGTGATTGGATGCGGCCAGGGCGCAACGTCTGCAACCTTGCCTGAAATCGAAGCGTGTACGTTTGCAGAAACAAATCCCTGTGCTTCACCAACCAGTTGGCCTTTTTTTACAGTATCTCCTTTTTTGACAATCGGCTTGCAGGGGGCGCCGATGTGCTGGCTCATAAACAAATAAACGACCTTGGGAAGCGGAGCGAGTACCTCTCTCTTCCCTTTCGTAAGGAGTTTTCCGTCGTCTTCGGGATGTATACCGCCAACAAAGGTTTTTAATCTTGACTTAAATTTAGCAAGAGCCGTCATGGTAAAAATATTTAATGATTGTCTGTTACGTTAAAAATATTAGAAATCATACAGTAAAAATCCCCCTTGCAAAGGGGGAATCAGGGGGTTGTGTTTTTCTTCTATTTTTCTGTCACTCCTGCATAATCGGAAATCCAGAATTGTTATTACCATAAGCATAGATTCCTGCTTTCTTAGGAATGACCTGGGCAACCTGTAAGACTTTTGCACAACCGTGACGGTTGCGCTACCAATTTGTACATAAACTTATCGCAAAACACGATCAATCTGGCGTATGGCCTGTTTTAGACGAAGTTCATTCTCTACGATCGCTAACCGCAGATACCCCTCACCATTTTCTCCAAAAGCTGCACCGGGTGCAACGGAGACCTCTGCCTCGTTCATGAGTTTATAGGCAAAATCAATAGAACCCATAGAACGCCATTTTTCCGGGATAGGCGCCCACACAAACATAGATGCCCTTGGTTTTTTGACGTTCCATCCGATACGGTTCAGTCCATCGCAAAGCACGTCCCTTCTGTTTTGATAAATTTCCGCCTGTTCTTTAGTATATTTATTACAATCTCTGAGCGCTATAATTGAGGCGATTTGTACGGGCTGAAAGATACCGTAATCATAATACCCTTTAACCTTACCCAGTGTGCTGACAATGTCTTTATTTCCCACGCAAAATCCCAGCCTCCAGCCGGCCATATTAAAAGACTTCGACATGGTATTGAATTCCACGCCGACATCTTTAGCGCCCTTGACCTGCAAGAAACTTGGGGGCTTGTAACCGTCAAATGCAATTCCACAATAGGCAAAATCATGAACAATAATAATATTGTATTTCTTTGCAAATGCCACTATCTCTTCAAACAGACCTATCTCAATAGTAGCGGCAGTGGGGTTATGGGGAAAATTGAGAATGATTATCTTGGGCCGGGGAATAAGGTTTTTCGCCGTGTTCATTAAGTTTGGCAGAAACTTTTCGTCCTCGGTAAGCGGCACACTTATTACGTTACCACCGGCAAGGTTTACGGCATGAATGTGAATAGGAAATGCCGGATTAGGAACTAAGGCAGTATCCCCGGGGTCTAGCAACCCCAGGCACAGGTGGGATATCCCTTCTTTTGACCCGATGGTGCAAACCACTTCTTTTTCCGGATCGAGGACTACATTAAACTGCTTTTCGTAATATTTGGCAACTTCACGCTTGAGATTGAATAAACCGGTAGCAGAAACGGTATATCTGTGGTTCCTTGGATCCTGCACAGCCTCGCATAATTTTTGAATGATCGGTTGGGGTGTCGGATCATTTGGATTACCCATACCAAGATCAATAACATCAATATTATTGCGCCGTTTCTCGTATTTTAGGGCGTTTAATCTCCCAAATAGGTAAGGAGGTAACTGCTTAACCCTGTTGGCAATATTAATTACAAAATCTTCAGGCATTGAATTATTTACAAAATAATCTTATAATTTAATCGGCAGATAGATTCTTTGTGATCGAAGCATTTTCTATGAGGCTAATCAACCATGGGCCGAGTCTTTCTTTGTAACGCTGGTTTCTGGCAATCTTTTCCAACTCTCCCCGAACAGCATTAAAACTCTTGTTACTTGCAGTCTTTTTATCAGTAATTTTAATAACATGATAGCCATAATCTGTCTTGATAATATCACTGAGTTCACCGACCTTTAAATGTGCAACCTGCGCTCCGATACCATCCTTTGGACTAAAAGGCTGCATCTTACCGCCCCGTACCGCTGATGCCCGATCGATAGATTCGTTTTTTGCAAGGGTAGCAAAATCGGCGCCTGATTGTAATTTTTTGAGCGCCTCTTCCGCCTCCCTGCGAGTTTTGAATACGATCTGACCGGCCTCGATTTTTTCACCGTATATCTGATCGTATGTTTTTTGTAACTCTTCTTCCGTGATGGTAATTGTTTTTTCCATAACCTTTTCGGCAATGAGTTCCACCTCGGCCTGTTTCCTCATTTTTTTAGACAGCTTTTCTTCGAGTTGCGCGAGACTGCTGCCAACTTTGGCTAATTCTTTTTCAAGGTCTGCCTTGTCTTTTATTCGATAGGAGCGCATCAAACCTTCGATTTCAGTGTTAACGAGTTTTT
>JAHFOY010000086.1 GCA_023261485.1 Planctomycetota bacterium | reverse complement strand
CGCATGCGCGGATAGATGCGCACAAATTGCGGATGGGTTTTTTGGATGATAAACAGTGGAGTGATCTTTCTTACGGACTTGGTTCTCTTTCTGAAGCGCCGATTTTTATAGACGATACCCCCGGTCTTACTGTGCTGGAAGTGCGTGCAAAGGCGCGCAGGCTGAAGGCGCAGTATGACATTCAGTTTGTTGCCGTAGATTACTTGCAGTTGATGGAGAGCTCGCGGGCGGAAAATCGCCAGCAGGAAATTTCAATAATTTCGCGAGGTCTGAAATCGCTTGCCAGAGAATTGAAAATACCGGTAATTGCCGTATCGCAATTAAATAGATCTGTAGAGACGAGAGAGGGGCACAAGCCCAGGATGTCTGACTTACGTGAATCGGGATCGATCGAACAGGATGCAGACGTTATTATTCTTTTACACAGAGATAATTATTACGATCCGGAGAAGGATAATACGGCAGAACTCATTATTGCAAAACAGCGTAATGGGCCAACAGGAGTGGTAAAGCTGGCGTTTCGATCGCACTTTATGCGTTTTGAGAGTTTAGCCTCTATGGGTAACAAATGAAATCGAACAAGGTTTTATTGCAGGCAACGAGCATTATCGTAACGCTTGTTATAACCTTATTTTTCAGCTACTCAAAGGTAGTTTGTGCTGAAACTCAGGAAAAGATAGTCCGTATTATTAAGAAAATTGAAATCAAAGGCAATCAACGAATAAGTGTTACCGCAATAAGGAGCAGCATCCGCGTAAAAGAAGGCGATCCTTATGATACTCAATTGGTAAGTCAGGACGTTGATGCGATTTGGTCATTAGGGTTCTTTGACAATATAGAAGTCGAACTTGAAGGGCTGGCAGACGGGCTGAAGGTTGTGTTTGTCGTCACTGAACGTGCAGTAATTGACGAGATACAATTTCAAGGCAATAAAAAGATTAAGACCAAAAAACTGAAGAAGCAAATCGAGATAAAGGAGGGGGATTATATAAAGCCCTATCTCCTGAAACTGGACGAAGACAAGATCAAAGAGCTTTACATCAAAAAGTGTTTTCATCGTATACAAGTCCATGCGGAAAGTAAACTAATAGATGGTAAAACGGTCGTTGTCTTTAATATTGAAGAAGGCCCCAAGATTCGCATTGCAAAGATAGGGTTTACGGGTAACAACAATTTTAAGCGTAGAAAACTCCTGAAGCAGATGGAAAGCCGACAGAAACATTTTCCGGCATTTATATTTCCGGGGAGGTTCGAACAAAATAAGTTTGAATCCGATATCGTCAAAGTAAAAGAATTTTACATGAATAATGGGTGGTTGGATGCCGATGTCGGTTATGAAATAACCTATAACGAAGATAATACCAGGATGTTCATCAATGTGCACGTAAAAGAAGGTGAAAGGTATTATGTTGAAAACTTACAAATCAATGGGGCAACGCTTTTTACCGGGGAGGAATTGAAGGAAAAATTAAAATTGAAAGAAGGCGGCCCTTTCTTTCTTGATGCGGTAGAAAAAGATACCTATCAACTCCGTTTAATGTATGGAGAACAGGGATATATTGCCGCTGGCGTCAAAGAAAAACACATCTTTAGTTCCGAAGGTACAAAGGTGGATATCTCTTTCACCATTGACGAGAAGGATAGATATTATATCGAAAAGATTAAAATAGCTGGAAATGACAAGACAAGAGATAACGTTATCCGGCGACAGGTAACATTTTATCCCGGTGAAAGGCTGGATACAGAAAAGATACGTGACAGCCAGAGGCGTCTTACAAATACGGGATATTTTGATATGGAATCGGGAGCGCCTGCCGGGATTAATTTTGAACCCGGTTCTGAGCCCAACAAGCAAAACGTATTGATAGATGTGAAAGAGGGAAGGACCGGCATGTTGCGGTTTGGCGGTGGTTATGGCGCAAACGTTGGAGCATTTGGTGATATTTCTTATACCGACCGGAATTTCGACGTCTTTGATCTGCCAAAAAGCTGGAATGATTTTTTGCAGGGCAATGCCTTCCGTGGCGCGGGTGAGATACTGACTTTGCGGTTTAGTCCGGGTTTTCAGAGGACAGAAATTATGTTATCGTTAACCAATCCCTCAGTATTTGATTCTCCTTATAGTCTTGGAGAAAGCATATACGATTACCTTAGATGGTATCGGGATTATAAACAACAAAACATCGGTTCAAGGGTTTCTGGGGGAAGAGAAATTCAGAGGGATTTTTTTGTAAAATTAAGTCCTGAGTTTGATGTTATTAATATAGAAAGGCAAAAGGCTAAGGAAGACACCTCCCAGGACATACTGGATGTGGAGGGAGGTAATCTGAAGGCGGGTATTACGCTGTCGGCGAATATAACCAGAACCGATAATATCTATATGCCATCAAAGGGATACGAAGGAGAATCTTCTCTTGAGTTTGCCGGGTTAGATGTGGATATCGCAAAGTATAAATTCCAGACGACAAAATACAACACACTCTTTGAAGTGCCTAAGTGGGGTAAACATGTTCTTGCCTATGGAGGCACTTTTGGTGTTGTAGAACCAACGTCTGGAAGTGATGTGCCGATATTCGAAAGATTTTTTGCGGGTGGTTATGGCTCTCTTAGAGGATTTCAGTACAGAGGAATAGCGCCCGTTGATGAGAAGACAGGGGACCAAATTGGCGGCGACATATTGATTGTAATGAATACGGAATACCTTGTTCCCATATATAAGGATATTCTTCGCGCCGCATTTTTTATTGACACGGGGAAGGCGGATAGAACAGTCAGTGATATTAATTTAGATCACTTCAGAGTATCAACGGGGTTGGGATTAAGAGTGAATATTCCTTTTCTTGGTCGTTCTACGATAGCGATTGATTACGGCGTTCCCGTTATAAAAGAAGAAGGGGATGAGATTCAGGCATTTTCGTTTAATTTTGGAGGAGGCAGCAGCTTTTAATTATGAAATTAGAAAAATCATGTAAAAAGAACAGGGGAAAAATAAAGGTTGTTTTTGGCGTTATTGCAAGCATTGCGTGTCTGTGCTTATTTTCTTTAAATGCTGTTCATGCAAAAGAACCCGGTGCAGCCAGTTCACCTTCAAGGGGTTTAAAGGTGGGGGTAGTTGATTTGAATAATGTGTTTGAGAAGTATGAAAAACGGAAAACATCCGATGCACAGCTAAAAGAACAGGAAAAGCAGTATCAAAAAATTATCAACGACAAGAAGAAAGAACTTGTGAGTTTAAACGAGAAGATACAGTTGTTGGATTTAGGGAGTGAGGCAAGAAAAAAGGACGAAGAAGCATTCGAAAAAAAGAATATGGAACTGGAATCCTATGCGAAATTTGCCGAGAAGAATCTAATGAAAAAGTATAAAGACTATTTCGGAAGTCTCTATACAGAAGTCTGTAAAGAAGTAGAAGATATAGGCAAGCGTGAACAATATGATTTGATTATTAAAAAGGAAGAGCCGGAGATGCAGGGCGGGGGAATTTCTGAATTACAGTTCAAAGTTGGGATAAAAACCGTTTTGTATCATTCCGACTCGGTTGATATCACAAATCAGGTGATTGATAACTTAAACAAAAAATATTCCGAAACGACGGGCAAGGGAAAGTAGTTCGTGGATAGCGCGCAAAAGACAATTGGAAGAGAAGTCGAGTGCTCTGGTATCGGGATGTTTCGGGGAAAGTCCGCAAGTCTCCGTTTTAAACCGTCACCATTGAACTCGGGTATATCTTTTATCCGTGTAGATTTGCCAAATCGGCCGAGGGTGCTCGCTCATGTGCATTCCCTCTCAAGCAATTATAAACGCGTCTTTTTGAAGAAGAAGGAAGCCGAGGTGGAAAGCGTAGAGCATTTGATGGCGGCTTTGGCGGGGTTGGGGATCGACAATATCGAAATAGAAATAAATGGACAGGAAGTTCCTGCAGGAGACGGGAGTGCAATACCTTTTTTGGAAGTTTTTAAAAAAGCTGGCATTGTAGAACTGGGGGGAAAGAAAAAAGTATTTATTGTAAAGACCCCTATTATGGTCAGTAGCGGAAATGCAAGCGTTATGGCAATGCCTTGTGAAAAAGGTTTAGTCTTTTCCTACACCCTGGATTTTAATGGTTCCTTTATAAAACGTCAAACTTACGATATCGAGATTACTGAGGAGAATTTCTGCAGGGATATTGCGCCCGCAAGGACGTTTGGTCTGAGTACTTATATTGAGGAATTTAAGAAACTCGGATTAGGAAAAGGTGTCACGGATGACAATAGTGTCGTTGTGCATGAAGACGGAAAGATGACCAAGCCGATTTCAATGAAACCTGCAAAATTGAGATTTCCTGATGAGTTTGTTAGACACAAAATTTTGGACCTTGTAGGCGATCTTTATCTGGCTAATGTGCTGATTCAGGGACACATCATCGCAAACAGGTCTGGGCATTCCCTGAACGTTCAATTGGCAGAAAAAATTGCACAGGTTGCATGACGCAGAGGACGAACCTTAATAGTGGCATTATTAAGGGTATTTGAACATGCAAAAAAAAGGGGAAACAGGATGAAAATTCACAAATCAGCAATCGTACACCCGGATGCCATCCTAGGGGAAGAAGTTGAAATTGGCCCTTTTTCAGTAATTGGCGCTGGTGTAACGATAGGAGAAGGCACTATTATAAAAAACCATGTTACAGTCACAGGAAATACCTCTATAGGGAAAAACAATATTATCCATCCTAATGCCGTTTTGGGCGCAGAACCGCAAGACCTTAAATACCGGGGTGAGTGTACGTTTCTTGAAATGGGTGATAATAATGTTGTTCGGGAGGGTGTGACCATTAATACTGGTACGGCAGGGGGTGGAGGTAAAACGATTGTTGGTGATAACAACTTCTTTATGGCATGTGTACACGTTGCACATGATTGCATCATAGAAGATAATGTTCTTTTGGCAAATGGGGTGTTGCTGGGCGGACATATTACGATTGAGAGGGGCGCCAAGTTGATGGGGCTTGTTGGTATACAGCCTTTTGTAACCATAGGATGTTATGCTTATATAGGAGGGCACACCCGGATTGTCCAGGACGTACCGCCTTATGTAATTATAGAAGGCCATCCTGCAAGGGTGCGTCAGGTGAATGTTGTTGGATTGGAGAGAGAGGGGTTTTCAAAAGAACGAATTGACGAAATCAAAAACGTATTTCGGGCGTTATTTCGTTCTGATGAATTGAACAGGAGCAAAAATCTGGAAAAGTTGGAAGGGCAGAAGGATATTTCTCCGGAAGTCAGACACCTTGTTACTTTTTTGAGGAATATGGACAAGGGTAAGTTCGGCAGGTATCGGGAGTCTTTTAGGTATTCGGCTATAACAACGAATTAAACATGCATAGATTAAAGGTTGCCGTTGTCGGTGTTGGACATCTTGGGAAGGAGCATGCCAGGGTATATGCAGAATTGCCAGGGGTAGAGTTGTTCGGAGTGGTTGATATTCAAAGTACACAGGCCGAAAAAATTGCACAACAATACAATACCCGTTATTTCACAAATTATAAAGATGTACTCGATAAGGTTGCTGCGGTAAGCATAGCGGTACCTACGAAGTCTCATTACACCATTGCAAAAGAATTCCTCCGGCAGGGAGTCCATGTCATGATCGAGAAGCCCATGACGGGGACGGTGCCTGAGGCACGGGAATTAATAGGTATCAGCAAAGAAAAGAAAATAGTTCTTCAGGCAGGATATATTGAGCGATTTAATCCTGCAATAGTCGCAATAAAAAAACTTTCCATCAATCCAAAATTTATTGAGTGTCACCGGTTAAGTCCGTTTACGTTTCGTTCCGCTGATATCGGCGTGGTATTGGATTTGATGATACATGACATTGATATTATTCTGCACATAACCGGCTCTAAGGTAAAGAAATTTGATGCTGTGGGGGTGAATGTTATATCGGATAAAGAGGATATTGCCAATGTCCGTATTCAGTTTGAAAATGGGTGCGTGGCGAATATAACGGCTAGCCGTGTGTCTCTTACGCCTATGCGTAAGATGAGGTTATTTTCTGAAGATTCGTATATTTCTATTGATTATCAGAAAAAAGATGCATTAATATATAAGAAATCGCCTAAGCTGACGTTAAAGTCGTTAAATGTATCGGAAATGGATATTTCTACGATTGCTGATTTGAGAAGTTACGTATTTGGCGACCTGTTAAAAATCGAGCGTATCAAGATGGACGATTATGAACCCCTCAAAAGGGAACTCGAATCTTTCGTGGATTGTGTAGTGGAGCATAAAAAACCCGTCGTTTCGGGTGAGGAGGGCTTGAAGGCTATTGAGGTCGCAAATGATATTGTATGCGAGATAGGAAAAAATCTCAAACTCTCTCACATATCATGTATGGAGGATAAAAAATGAAATCATTTGATTTTTTACATATTGAGGCCGAGATTGTTGGAAATAAGGTCGTCGGGAAGGCTGGCGGAGTGTTGGGCAAGATGTTGCAGCCTTACGTGGATCAGTTTTTTGATAAGATTAATTCCCTGAAGGTGATTGCTAAGGTTAACGGTATGCACGTGTATAACCTGTATAATCCGGCTTTTCCCAGCCAGGCAGGAATGAGATTTCTGGAAAGAAAGCTGAGAATGATGTTGTATAAGATGGCATTCCCTGTTACGGCTAACCTGGCCATAACGCATAAGTGCCAGTGCCAGTGTATCCATTGCAGCGCAGACCCATTTATCGATCCTGCGAAGAAAGAACTCACGATAGAGGAGATAAAGACGGTGGTAGATGGGGCATTGGATCTCGGTGCAAGCCTTATCATTTATGTGGGTGGCGAGCCTTTGCTCAGGGAAGATCTTTATGAACTCATCCGGTATGTTGATAAAACCAAGGCCATCCCAATGATATTTACAAACGGATTGCTCCTGACAGAAGAAAATGTCCGGAAACTTGCTAAAGCAGGGCTGTTTTCGTTAAATATTTCCATAGACAGCAGTGAACCTGAACTGCACAATGAATTTCGGGCAGTACCCGGATGTTATCAAAAGGCATTTGAAGGAGCTGAACGATGCCGAAAGGCTGGTATTTTAACGGGGATTTCCACGTATGCAACCAGCGAGAGTATCAAGACAGGGAAGGTCGAAAAGCTTTTAAAGATCGCACAAGAACAGGGGTTTTCAGAGGTCACGATTTTTGATTGTATACCATCGGGCCGGTTCTTAAAGGATACGTCAAAAATATTGACGGCAGAAGACCGGAAACAACTGATTGCCATTACAAAAAAATACCATGAAATGGACCATCCTATGGGAATTAACTGTATGTCGATTATCAATTCCCCAAGGGGCGTGGGTTGCTACGGCGCGCAGTCACAATTCTATATGACGGCATACGGCGACATCAATCCTTGCGATTTTAATCCGATTAATTTCGGGAATGTGCGCGAGATGCCCATTCAGGAAATATGGAAGAAGATGGTTACACATCCCGACTTTAACAAGCGATACCCCACGTGCCGCATGCAGAGTAAGGCGTACAGGAAAAAATATATCGATCCGCTTCCGAAAAACGTGCGTCTGCCGGTGAGTATAGAAGATATTGCGCCGGTTGAAATGGCAGAGCAGGATTCCACCCTTGCGGGGGTTAGTTAGCCTTGTGGTGTGGAATACGGAAACATCCGCTGAGGAGTCGGTTTCAGCAGAAGAACGGCATGAGTCACTGGCCACAAATGCAGAGGGAAAGTTTTCAATAAGTAATTTTTACCATTTTAGCGTTTTTTATGAGGAGGGGGGGAATTATGGGCGGTGAAATTCTCATCACGAAAAAAATGAGCACGGGAGAAGTGACAAAGAAATATCCCGCAACAAAAGCGGTTTTTACGAAGTATTTTGGGAAAGGGTGTTTCGACTGCCCTTCCTTTGGTACCGAGGATATAAACCTTGCCTGTATGATGCATAGCACAGACGTCGATAAGTTCGTGAAAGAACTAAACGAGGCGGCAAAACAAGAGGAGGTTAAAAAATAACTTTGGAGCCCATACACTTAAAAGAAAAAATAAAATTTAACAAAGAACACTTTATTCCAAACATCCTCTTTGCTTCGCCAAAGGTGAAGATGCCCCTTATTTGTATGGAACCGGGACAGGAGATTCCTTCTCACGGAGGCCACAGCGTGGGTATTTTTTATGTAAAAGAAGGCAAGGGTATCTTCACGCTTGACGATAAAAAGATCGACATGGAAAAAGACATGATCATTATAGCCCCTGAGGGTTCTTCGAGGGGAATGAAGTGTTTGGAAAGAATGGTTGTTTTGGCTATAAGCGCGGGATAAATAAATTGATTTGAATAGGAGTAATCATGGGTAAGACACAGCCTGTTATATTAGATGTTAGAAATATTGTACCAAGGGAAAGGCATCCAAAGATTTTTAATACATTTGACGGCCTGAAAAAGGGTGAAATGATGGTGCTTATAAACGATCATGACCCGAAGCCGTTGAAGTATCAGCTAGACGCTGAGCGTGCCGGGCAACTGGACTGGAAATATATAGAACAGGGACCGGAAATATGGAAGGTCGAAATAACAAAAAAATAAGTAACGTAATCTCATGCGTTTTTTATTTGTGTGTTGAGTGGGAATAATGGAAAGGAGGAAGAAAAGGGTATGAGCAGGGGGATAAAATTTACAGTCGCTATGGGCATCGTGGCGCTGTTCGGCTGTATTCAGTTAGGTTGTGAACAGCCGGGTGTGAAAAAAACAGGGGCTGCTTCCCCTCAGGGAGGGGAAAAGGCGGTTGTTGCTAAACAACCGGAGGTTTCCGCACCCGAAGAGAAAAAGGAGTCGAAATCTTGTTGCGCAGCAAAGAAAGAAGAAACGGCGTCTCATCCAACGGACAAGAGGACAATTCAACAAATTATCTCTGAGATAACAGGAGGAAAGATAGGGCCGGACAATTCAGGAGATCTTTATTCCGGTGGATTAACGGCAACCTATACACGGCCAGAAGAAGTGTTTCCGGGTGAAGGTAAATTTGGGAAGCTGTTTAATTTTCTACCCCTTATTCGGTGGTATGATCCAGATCATTATTATACACCAAATATGAATGTGTCCGGGGAATTTAAGCATGAAGAATGTGTTATGTGTCATACAGTGCAGACACCCGGTATCGTTGCTCAGTGGAAAAAAAGCAAACATGCATCAACTGAAAAGGGTGTTGTAGGGTGCGACAAATGTCACGGGAATAATCACCAGCAGTTGCATATGCCTACATGGCAGCATTGTGGAGAGTGCCATCCTGAACAGAAGGCAGGGCATCGCGGCGGTAAAATCGGCTCGCATACCTATGCATTTCATGTAAGCACGGTTGAAGCTACGTGGCAGATAGCAAAGCCAGAAGCAGAGGTAACTGCCTGTGCCACATGCCATGCCATTGCGGAGAACCGATGCGATGGATGTCATACAAGACACGATTTCTCTTTGTCAGAGGCGAGAAAACCCAACAACTGTGGTATTTGCCATACGGGTCTAGACCATTATGAGTATGAGATGTACAGGGAATCGTATCATGGTATGATTTATGAAGCTGAGCAAAATACATGGGACTGGTCAAAGCCCATGAAACCGGAAAACTATAAAACACCTACCTGTGCATTTTGTCATATGAAAGGTGGCGAACACAATACTCAGAAATCAGCTACGATTAATAGCCATATGGGGACCGCTCTTGTGGACAGGGGAGCGCCCAAATTTAAGGAATCCAGGCAGAATTGGATTAATACCTGCAAGGGCTGCCATTCGCCCAGATTTGCGGCAGATCAATTAGAGGCTATGGATGAAGCCGTAAAGGTCAGCTTTATCAAATGGCGTGAGGCTATGAAGATTGTAACTGATCTTTATAATGACGGCATGCTGGATCCCATGCCGAGCGACCTGGCGCCTGATTATGCAGGACACTATACCTTCAGCTTGTTGGGTGGCGAAGGCAGAATGTTTAATGTTTCCGATGTAGAACGTACTTCCTTTGAGATGCTTGTATATATAACCAATGCAATATATAAGGCTATGGCGCACGGGGCTATGTATGGAGCCACTTACGGCAAGGGCGCCTTCTTGCAGGATCGTTGGCTTGTCCAGATTAAAGGCGAAGCCAGCAGGTTGAGGAGGATAAAGGCGCTGGAAGACCAGGTGGGTATAAAACACAAGGCGTATGATTTCTGGAAACACGGCGAGTATACCGATATGCTCCTGGGTTGGAAGAGGAAAGCCGGCGATGTAGACAAGTCAGCATGCAAGCACGAGGGTGAAAAGTGTATGGCTGAATAAGTTTTCAAAAGAGCAAGTTTTAGAAGAATCAATAAAAAGGCTTAATCCATTTTTTGGATTAAGCCTTTTTTGTTCATTTGTATAATAGGAAACACAAAGAAGTACATCTTGTTTTCCTCCTTTGTGTTTTACTGGCGTAACGCCTCACATCAGCCGACCGCAAAAGCAGAGCGAAGCGACTCTTTTGTGGGTCGGCTGGATGTGATTGTTATGTGTTTCTTTCATTTTCTACCAAGTGCTGTTTTAGCCCGACCTTCGCAATTCGTAAGGAGTGTAAGGGACACATTTTAAATGTTAAATCATTTGTGCAATTATTTAACATTTAACAGGCTGTCCGAGAATACGTTTACATCGAAATGTCTATACTATATATTGACATATAATTTATAAACGAACAATATATAGCACATATTGGTCGGGGTGGTTGCGTTCTCGGACAGCCTGTTAAGATGTGACCCTCACCCTCTTTCCTGCGGCACATGCCCGCTTTTCTTTGAAATCAGCACGCCGGAGCAGGGCATCACCCAAATCAGGACTTCCAGCCAATATTTTGTATCCGTATCGGATGCCTTTTTGTCACAACTGCAAGAACTCTTCGGCCCAGGGTCATGCCGGATTAATCAACCAGAACTGCTAGCAATGGTGTAAGATTTAGTTTTTTTGTTGTACTTGACGTTTTTGTTCTGGATGAGATGTCTTTGGAAGTCAAAGACATCATGAATCGAACAATTATCATAGTTCGGTATAATTATAAGTAATACAACATTATATTGAAAATATCTCTAAATGTTCAGTGTGATACTACAGATTTTTGGCTGTTGTGATATATTTCAAAAGCATCCCTGCTCCAAATAACCCGGTTTTGACAGGATATCTCTTGACAAAAAGCGCCGTATATATTAAAAATTAGCCCATACAAGGACTGATATTCAAATATGAGGTTAAAATAGTATGTCTAAGGTAATAAATGCCGTCTTCGAAAATGGTGTTTTTAAACCGCTTCAGCATGTTGAGATAAAAGAACACGAAAAGGTTTCATTAAAGATAATCTCTTTTGATGAATGGCAGAATCGTTTTGACAGCATTATAGAGAAAATACACGAAAAAGCCATACAATATACCCCGGAAGAGATAGAATCTGATATAGCCCATACCATAAAAGAGGTCAGAAAAGAAAAACGTGGCCGTAAAGGCTGTTATTGATACCAATGTCTGGGTATCTTCTTTACTCAATCCTGATTTTTATAATTTCAATTATGGTTTCAATTTACAAAATTGAAACCGCAAAAAGAAAAATATCTCTAAATATTCAGGTGATACTACTGATTTTTGGCTGACATATGCTATATCAAACGAAATATGTAGAAATTTGCAGAATAAAGATAAATGTTATGTTTGCCTGGTCCAGTTCGACAATTGAGGAATAGCATTGAGACTTATCTACAAACAACCCTATCTTTCGATCGATCAATTCAATCCTGTAGAGATACCAGATTTTGTCGTTCTAACAGGGATAAACGGATCTGGAAAAAGCCATCTATTGGATGCAATAGACAAGCGACATGTGGCTGTCGAAGGCATGGAAAATCCACATATCGTTTTGTTCAATTACGAGACATTCAAGCTCGACAATGAGCAGGCGTTTAACGCCCATCAACTATCCTCAGAACGTGAGTCGGCATGGCAATATCACCAACAACATATTAAGAACCAAGCCCATAACTGGCGAACCAGCTTGGGTGGTACTTATGAAGGACTCAAGTCTTCCTGCAGGAGTAAGAACAAGAGCTTGTGGAGTCTAACGGTAGATTCGCTTGTTTCGTATAAGCAGCAATTCAAGAAATTTTTCAACCAACAGTCTGTTCGGCAGAATCAGCAGGCTCAAGGTATTTACTCCCTCGCTAAGCAACTTCCGTATAGCATTGACGAAATAGGGCATGATGA
The DNA here is from genome assembly GCA_023261485.1 of Planctomycetota bacterium. GTDB lineage: Bacteria > Planctomycetota > Brocadiia > Brocadiales > Brocadiaceae > Wunengus. The sequence continues at coordinate 35 of JAHFOY010000086.1, read as the reverse complement.
CTTTGTTCGCTTATACAAGCCATTCGTTTTCAAGA
>JAHFOY010000085.1 GCA_023261485.1 Planctomycetota bacterium | reverse complement strand
ATCGCCTAAACCTCCATGCGCGCCTGTGGCTGCTTGGATTAATAAACCAAAAACCGAAAATACTCTATGATTAGAGTCTAAATTATTTTAAATAGTGTCTAATTTCCATTGACATATTCCGGTTTTTTCCACCTATCATATCATGGTAAGCTGCCATTAATTCTTTTGCTCGTTCAGGAAACCTTGATTCAAGTCGCGGTATTAATTTATCTATAACTTCTCTTTGTAATAACGGTTCTTCCAGTATTCTAATTTTGAAAGAATCTGTTTCTATCTCAAGCATTATATTTGATTCCGCAAAATAACGTCTTGTGTCTTGAACCAAATCTAAAAATTTATCAGAATTTTTAGGAAGCTCTTGCAATAATACTTCAAGTACTCCCAATCTTTCTATAAATAGCGGGCGATAGTATTTTTCTTCTCTGCTCAACATCAAAGTTTCAACAGATTGTCCTTTTTTTTTCCAAATTTCTTGAATTTCTTTAATGTTGTTCTCCCTGCTTAATCCTGTATATATTCCTTTACCTCCAAATGACTTTTCAAAATCTCTAACTTTATTTTTGAGCTTAACTACTTCTGGGTCTTTAAGAAGATTAATTTCCATTTCTTTGCGAAGTGTACAAGAACTGAAGTATTCTGTTATTGGTTTAGCAATATTTTCTCCAATATCACGAGGACATTTGAATTTTTGTAAACTTTTAGATTCTAGTATATGACCAAAATGAAGTAAATTAGGAATTCCAACCTCATTGAAGGTAAATAATTGATACATGCGATGGCTTAATCTATCAAAAAAACGCAAAAAATCTCCTTTTCCTGCAAAGCCCTCATGTCTTAGAAACCATGGGACATACCCACCCCAGCGCTGATCATCATTTATGTCTATTTCTGAGTTGCCCATATTGATTCAGATTTTGTAAATGGTCGGTTCGCTTCCTTAACCCACCATACCGCAAACCTGCATAAATAAAATGAAATTCCTATACAATCAAGGTGCTTTTATCGTATCAATCTTCGCTGCCAGGATGAAATCACTCTCTGTCAATCCATTAATTTTGTGGGTGTAAATGGTGATATCCACCTTTCCCCAGGTGAAGGTAATTACGGGATGATGCCCCTGCTCTTCGGCAATCGCCCCCACCTGATCTACAAAATCCAATGCCTTGCGAAAGTCAGGAAATTTAAGGCTTTTGAACAAATGGTGTTCTTCCACCACGTTCCAACCTGCTACTTGCTTCTGCAATGATTGAAGAACCTCACCTTTAAGCGGCGGCACTCCACCTTTACATGGCACACACTGTTTAGAAGCGAGTTCGGACATAGTAGTACCCTCCATAAAAATTTTCAAATCAAGCTGAAGAGGACACGTAGCAATGTGCCCCTACGTTAACGTTCAGGAATTTCAAACTTTCTGGTTGTGTGGGTTTTGTTAGGTGTAGCAAATTGTATTTATTCTGGTATCGACACACCCTTCTGTTTCGCTACCTGGATCGCATCTTCATAGCCCGCATCCACGTGCCTCGCAATTCCAACCCCCGGATCTGCCGTCAAAACCCTTTCGAGTCTTTCATCTTTTTCCTTTGTACCGTCAGCCACAATGACCATACCGGCGTGGAGAGAATTGCCGATTCCTACGCCGCCACCATGATGAAAGCTTACCCAACTAGCGCCATTTACCGAATTCAGGGCAAAGTTTATCAGCGGCCAATCGGCAATGGCATCACTGCCGTCTTTCATATCCTCGGTTTCCCTATTTGGAGACGCCACTGACCCGCAATCAAGGTGGTCCCTCCCGATAACTACTGGCGCTTTGACGATGCCCTTTCTCACCATATCATTAATGAGCAAACCCATCTTTGCGCGGTCGCCGTATCCTAACCAGCAGATTCTGGCAGGAAGTCCCAGTTGCGGTACTTTTTCTCTGGCCAGTTTTATCCATCTTACCAGCGATGTGTCTTCAGGAAAGTTGCTGATGACCGCTTCGTCTATTTTCTCAATGTCTGCCACATCGCCTGATAGTGCAGCCCAGCGAAACGGCCCTTTTCCCTGGCAGAATAAAGGCCGTATAAACGCAGGCACAAAACCCGGATACCAGTACCGCCCGTCTGAATCCCGCATGGATACGCCAGCCGACTCCGCCTGTGACCTCAGATTATTACCGTAATCAAAGCACACAGCCCCATTTCTCTGCATAGCTAAAATGGCATTTACATGGTCGACAATGGCGTCTAACACCTTTTCCCTGTAAACCCGTTTGCTCTTTTCCCTTAAATTATCAAGTTCCTTCACATCACCTGGCGGTACATAAGACAACAGGTCGTGGGCAGGTGTCTGGTCCGTTACGATGTCCGGCGTAATATTTCGCTTTACCAGTTCAGAATGTATGACGGCAGCATTACCCACCAAACCCACGGACAGCGGAATTTGTCTGGATTTGGCGTCCGCAACCCATTTAAGCGCCTCGTCAAGGTTGTCCGTCATCCTATCGCAATAACCTTCTTTAACCTTTTTTTCAATGCGTTCCCTCCGTACCTCCACGCACAGGATCACGCCCTCGTTCATAGTTACGGCTAGTGGCTGCGCGCTGCTCATACCTCCCATGCCAGCCGTGAGCACGAACTTGCCCTTAAGAGTATCGGTATTAAACACCTTTTTGGCAAGCGCTGCAAAGGTCTCGTATGTACCCTGCAGGATGCCCTGAGTGCCAATATAAATCCAGCTTCCCGCCGTCATCTGGCCATACATGGTTAGACCCATTTCGTCGTACTTATCGAATAGTTCTTGTTTTGCCCATGCCGGAACCAGATTTGTGTTGGCGATAACAATGCGCGGCGCCCATTCATGGGTTCTGGCAATATATACCGGCTTGCCTGATTGAATACACAGGGTTTCGTCCTTTTTGAGTGTCTTCAATGCATTCACAATTCTCTGATATTCCTTCCAGTTCCTGGCAGCACGGCCCGTTCCCCCATAAACGATAAGTTCTTCCGGCTGAATGGCAACATCGGGATCGAGATTGTTCATCAACATCCGCAAGGCCGCTTCGCTGTCCCAGTTTTTGCACGTAAGTATAGTACCCCTTTGTGCCCTGATGGGTAACTGCGGTCTGAATTCATAAAACATCGGTCGCGTCATAGCTATTTATCCCTCAGGTAAAAATTTTGCCAGTTCCTGCATCCATTTCCACGTCTCGTTCTTCATCCCTTCAGCCTCAACGCCGTCTTTGAATGCATCCTCATTATCTTCAATAAAGCAATACACCTTCCCTAGAAATTCCTTCAGTTCAGCCACCTGCTTTAAAATATCCATTATATTTTCCCTCCGAAAATAACTTAATGTGTCATTCCCGCATGTTTTTAGCGGGAATCCAGCAATTACAAAGACATGGATGCCCGACAAAAGCATTCGGGCATGACAGACGTAGAATTGGTCATGTTGTTTTCACTAAACCAAAGTGTTACCTTTGCCTTTTCAATTTCATCTGAACTTCTTTTTCTTCCCCGTCTTCAAGTATTACCGTTTTACTCGATCTCTTATAACCTTTTTTCTTTGCAATTATTACATAGGTATCCGCTTCTAAACCAGTAAATTCGAAGAATCCGTCCGCATCGGTAGATGTGGTAAATAAAGTCTTTGTTGTTATTCCCTTGAGTTTTATCTTTACTGATTCAATGGGATGACCTTTTGTGTTTACAACATAGCCGGAGATACCGCCATTTTCGATTAGTTCTAAGGTAATCGTTTCGATGCCCAGTGTTTCTCCTGCACCAAGGCTAATATTCCTGGTCTGTCCCTGGTATCCATCCTTCTCGTATGTAATCGTGTAATCACCGACAGCAAGCCCATAGAACTCATAATAACCATCTTCGTTGGTTTCTATGCTATCCAAGAAATCATTACCAATGATGGTTACCGTAACCCCACCCAATGGGAAATTATCTTGATCATTTACAGTGCCGAAAACGAAACCACTGCCTCCCGGTACAGGTGACTGGGTTGGCACTGGTGGCGGTGTTGGTAAAAAAGTAGACGTTGGCGTAAGGACGGGTGAGGGTGATGGAGAAGGCATGGGAGTAATACTTGCTATGGAATTCAGCGCACTAAGTATATTCAAATGACCGTATCCATCAGTATTGTTCTGCACACCATTGTTGCTTGCAGCCTGGAATAAGGCATCCCGGACACTACCTGGATTTCCTTTCAATGATGAATTTGCCTGCATTAACAGTGCAGCAGACCCTGCTGCAATCGGGCAGGCCATGCTCGTTCCCTGGCTTAACAGGTAATCAGCTGGTCCTTTGCTGTCATTAGTTCCGTCGTTGTCAATCACATAAGCATCTTCACTTCCCGGCCAGGTAACAATCTTATCCCGTGCAGAAATAATCCCCTGTCCCGGAGCGGCGATGTCAGGTTTCTTTGTGCCATCGATCCTGGGACCGCGGCTGCTAAATGAGGAAATAATGCCGGCTGTCTGATCATCTCTATACTGCCAATCATTTCCCGTATAATCAGTCCATGACGGTCTGGTTACATACGATGCAACGGCTATAGCATTATCAGCCGCTGCTGGTGAATTAATTGTATAATTGGGGTCTGCATTCTCGAAAGTCACATCGCTATAGAAAGAATAAATATGAAAAAACTGGCCGCTGTTTGCATTATTCTTTACCTTCATATAATAGGTGGCCGGCCCTGAAATGTAAGCGTTCAGGTAAATCAATTCCGCCTCGGTGCCTCTTGGGCTTTCTGTTTCCTGAAAGCGGAAAACATTTGTGGACATTTCGTTCTTGTTGGCATCATACAAGCTTATATCAAGGTTATTGTTTACTCCCTTACCATCGAACCAATCAAGATAAAAATAGAGGAGGGTCTGGCTGGCAGACCCTACATTAACCTTAATATAATCCGTATTACTATTCGCAGTAACAGTACCTGAATAATGCAAACTACCGTCAGCCTCATTTCCGGCAGAAATAAACACCAATGCGCCTTTGTCAAAGGCGTAATCAACGGCCTGACAATTTTCCTCACTTCCATCATTATACGTGTTAAACCCGCCGTAACTCATTGTTACGATGTCGGCATCATACGTATCTACGGCTGCCTTCATGGCATAAACAATTGCCGAAGTTAAAGCGCTTGAGGTTGAATCATCCCCTACCTTTAGAAAAATCAGGTCTGCGCCGTAAGCCATGCCTTTGTACTTTCCATTTGACTGAGTACCACGCCCCAGGGCGCTGCCTGTCACGTGGGTGCCGTGTTCTGTCACCTGATTCTCAATCGTATCATCAAGGAGAGGATAATTTGAGTAGTCCTTACTTGCTACGGGTGTAGGGATGTCTTTATGAGTTGTATCTAAGCCAGAATCTAAAACAGCAATCCTTACGCCATCGCCATTGTATCCATAATCATTCCAAATACTATCTGCATGAATACTCTTTGCCGCCTCATCGTTTTTTGGCAGCAATACCCGCTCGGCAGTTTCGAGACTGATAACAAAGGTTTTCTTTGCCAGATCATATAATCTATCGATAGGCATGCTTGCTGTGACATAGCCGGTAGGATGGTTTTTGAGGGGAGGTATCCACGATTCTTCATTTACAATCACCCCAATTTCTTTTAAAGACGCAACCCTCGACGGGCTTAATTTTCTTTTCAAATGAATGTAAACCAGTTGTTTCTCTATTTCTGCCGTCTTTATGCCCATTCTTCGCATGGCGTTTATTCTTTCAGATGTCGGCTGCTCCCGATAACTTTTTCTTAACTGAATTTGCAGTTGTAATAGACCGCCAATCTTTCTTTCTACTCTGCCGCCTTTTTTGACTTCCTTTTCCGATTTTATAAAATACTTTTGCAGGATAATAGGGTCATTTTCTGCACAAAAGGCAATATCAAAAAATACAAACACTACGCAAAGAAAAAAAACGAATTTCTGCACCAGATACCGTTTCCCCATTTTCTGACCTTCTTTCCGTTAAAAAAGGAATAAAAAGAATACCTTTTTCTTACGTCGAACAAACAATAATTATAGCAAAGTATTTGCCTTCAATACCTCTTTGCAAGCCTGAAACACGTCGGCAGCGCTTATACTTTTCATGCAAATCATCGTATCGCAATTTCCCTTATAACACGGGGCGCAATGCACATCAGCAACCAATTTTTTCCCCCGTCCATAAAGGTCAATTTCCTGATGACAGGTGGAACCAAAAAAGGTAACAATCAATCTTTTCAAGGCAATCGCCAAGTGTAAGGCAAGGGTATCTCCTGTAACAATCAGATGACATTGATTTATCAAACCCATAAATTCCTTCAAACTATGATTGCATCCTGTATCTATTACCTCACATTTTGTCTTGGATGCGATTTCTCTATTCCGCTCTACTTCTTCAGGGCCACCCAGGAGCACCACCTGCGCCCCAAGGTCTTTTGACAATCGGTTCGCAAGTTCTACAAATCCTTCGATTTCCCACCGCTTTGTAGCGAACCTCTTCCCTGCGCCTGTATTCAAGCCAATAACCAGCCTGCCATTATTAATTCCCCATTGTTTCATCAACTGCTCACCGTAAGATATATACTTCTGCGGAAGGTTAATTACGTATTCCCCATGTTTCTCCTCTAATCCCAGCGATTCGAAGATGAGTTGCTGATAAGCCTTCTTATTTTGGCGAAACTTGAGTTCATCTGAAACTCCCAACCGAAACAGGTAGTCGGCCTCTTTGTTCAGAGGGTAGAGGAGTCCCTTCCCGGAGAGGGCAAAACCCAGTTTCTGATCCGCTTTTACAATAGATGCAAGGCTGGAAGCTACGGTATCCTTATCAAGACATATCAATACATCAAATTTTTCGACTTGTAGACGCAAGGCATTTTCATAATTTGCCGTGAGTAAGCGATCAATATAAGGATTTTCTTCCAGGACTTGCAATGAAGATTTATCTGTGATCCATGTGATATAAGATTGTGGGTATTTTTTCTTTAAGACCGGGAGGATGGGCGTGGTTCTCAACACATCCCCAATTGCGGCCAGTTTGACAATCAAGATACGCTTCCCCATCGGTTGATATTTGGGACAGGAATTTTCTATGCGGCAATCGAGTTTAAACTGGCAGGGTTTTTCCGAGGCAAAAAAACGGCAATCAAATTCTTTTGACATCTTATTATATTCCTTCAATACGATTATGATCTGTTCACGAATACGAACTTAGAAACATTATAGCAATAAAAAATATCAGGATTATATTATCAATCAGGCGCGTCTTGCCGATTCTGACTGCCAGAGCGGCAACGTCGCCATTATGCACTTCAGGTACTGCTTCAAGTGTTTCAGGATTAACTATTGAAATATAATCAATCTTAGCTGATTTACAATTATTGATAATTTTCTCCATTTCCGCTTTAATTTCCCCAAAATTTTTAGTACCTGAATTTACCATTGTTTGTGCCTTTATAAGCGACTTATACAGACAAATGGCGTCCTTCTTTTCTGTCTCGCCGAGATATGCATTTCTGGAACTCAAGGCCAACCCTCCAATTTCTCTTATCGTTGGAAGCACCTTTATATTAACACCTAAATTCAAATCGGCAACCATTCGCCTCATAATAACCGTTTGCTGGAAGTCTTTTTGCCCGAAGTAAGCAATATCAGGATTTATAAGATTAAATAATTTCAGGACAACTACAGCAACACCCCTAAAATGCCCTGGACGCGACTTGCCGCAAAGCTTGTCTTCAAGGCGTTCAAGCAGTACCGATGTACAAAATCCGTCAGGATACATTTCTGGCGCTTTTGGATTGAATACGATGTCCACACCCTCTTTTGAAAGGAGTTCGCAGTCACTATCAAACGTCCTTGGATATTGTGTAAAGTCTTCATTTTTTCCGAATTGTAATGGATTTACAAAAATACTCACAACGACTCTATCATTTTCCGTCTTCGCCTGCCTTACCAAACTCAGGTGGCCTTCATGTAAAGCACCCATTGTGGGAACAAAACCAATGGATACTTGATTTCCCTTAAATATTTTGATGCTTTGTTTAATATCCGATAACGATGTGATTACTCGTAACAAAATAAATTCTCCTGTGCTTTTTAAACCGACATACTAAAGATAGTACAATAATTTACATACACAGGACAAGAGATTTTTACACTTGCTTCCGTAGCAACAGTTCAACACACTGCATAGACCCAAAAGACGTAAAGAAAAAAGTTATCAAAAATGCTGATGTCTTGATAAAATCCACTTGTCCTGAATAAAATATCAATTGTAACTATCGTACATGCCAGAAATTACAAACCGATGCCAAGTCTTTGATAATTTGTAATATTTCCCAAAATATGATAAAATACTATAGAGCCGAAGGTGGTTTTAGGGCTTTGCCCTACTAGCGCCCCAACGCTGGTCTCCTTTTCTTCCACCTCCGGCTATGTTTTTATAAAAACAAACCAAATCATGCCTTTACCATAAGAGTCTAACTTTTAAATACTTATACTTTATTTCATTTATTTCCCACACAAATTTGTAAAAATTGTTTATTGTGATATAATTGTGCTGGAATTGGGGGCGTATAATTAGGGTTCAACGTTCCCTAAGGTGTTAACAATAAATATGAGTTAAAAACACCGGAAATTTAAATTGTATTTTAGTTACTTACCCCCAATTCCACCTTCTTTGAAAATATCAGTAGCGATAGAATCGCTGGGGCAGTTAAAGAGTGAAGGGTATTGAATAGCAAATCGCTACTGTTAATTTATAAATACCTGTGAAAATTTTTGGTATTTAGGAGGTGATGTAACGATATGAGGGAGTTTGCGTGATAGCCTGATATATTATGCCGGTTAATGGTATATCAGGCTATTTTTATTTCTATTGCAGGAATTCAAATCAATACGATATCCTTCGAATTCATAACACGTTCACAATAGTGACATCGTAATTTTATAGGATTTTTATTAACCACATGCAGTTTAGGTTCTATATTGTGATAGTTGCTCACACAATTAGGATTGAAGCATTTAACAATATTTTCAATAACCTCCGGTACAACGACTCTGAACTTTTTAACAACTTCATAATCTTTAATAATGTTCACTGTTGCATCAGGTGCAATGAGAGCAATCTTATTTACTTCTTTTTGGTCAATAATCTTCCCGCCAATTTTTATTATTCCTTTTTTACCCAAAAACTTACTCGCTAAATTCATACCCACGAGTACCACCTGCTCTTCATTCTGAATGTTCAGGATTTCGGCAACTTTTAAGGTGCTTTTGCTGTCAATATGGTCAATCACTGATCCGTCTTTGATTGCAGAAACGTCCAGTTGTTTCATTCTGCAGCTCCTAAAACAGCAGCCAATAAAGCTTTCCTGACAGGTATCCCATTACGCGCCTGTTGAAAATACACGGCAAAATTCGTTTTGTCCAGGCTTCCATCCATCTCATCTACACGGGGTAAAGGATGTAATATCTTTAAATCATCCTTAATTCCTATTTCATCCAGCATTGCTTTACTCAGCCTGTACACACCGCGAACCTTTTCGAATTCAACCGGATCCGCAAACCGCTCTTTCTGTATCCTTGTACAATAGATTACATCCAGCTTTTTACTTATTCCATGAAGTGACTCATTTTCATGACATTTTACTTTTCGGTCCTTAAGTTCATCCGTACAATCTCTGGGCATCCGCAGGCTGGGCGGTGAAATAAAGAACATCTCGGCACCAAAATACGACAGGGCATAAGCAAGCGAATGCACCGTCCTGCCGTATTTCAAGTCACCCAAAAATCCAACCGTGAGCCCTTCCAATGTCCCTTTGGTTTTCTGGATTGTATAAAGATCCAAAAAGGTCTGAGTTGGATGTTGATTTGCGCCGTCTCCGGCATTAATCACAGGTATATCAACAACGTCTGCCGCTAACTGCGCTGAACCTTCGAGGTAGTGTCGTAAAACGATGATGTCGCAATATCCTTCTATAATCTTTACAGAATCACTTAATGATTCGCCCTTGGCCACAGATGTGACCCCAGACTCTGCAAAACCAATTACCGTTCCGCCTAACCGCTTCATGGCCGATTCGAAGCTCAGCCTTGTTCTTGTCGATGGTTCGAAGAACAATGAAGCAAGCACCTTTCCCCTGAGTATATTTGTATTGTCCGCCTGCTCCATTCGCTTTGCCAGATCAAGGATATACAACAACTCTTCTTTGTTAAAATGTCGGATAGAAATAATATCTTTTTGTTTAAAGCTTACCACAATTTCCACCGAATTTTAGATGAAAGGGTCGTATACAAATTTGCGGAATAATCTTATCAGACCTATTTAAACATTACAAGGAAAATTAAACCATCAGAGGTTGCAAACAACCTCTCACGTTTACAAATTTTATTGAAATAAACAATTTCTTCCGTTATAGTAAACTCTCTTTATATAAACACTTTAAATATCATACGATTTTATCGGATCACAGGAAACAAAAAATCATGAAAACATTCAATGTGGGTCTTATAGGCATGGGGACGGTCGGAACTGGAGTCGCAAAGATTCTTTTGGAAAAAGATTCTCCGCTCCTGGAAAAACTCGATTGCGTACCTGTGTTAAAGGGTATTGCCGATAGCAACCCGGATGTAAAAAATAAGTTGAATTTATCGCCTGAAATCCTTTTTACAAACGACTCAAAGGCGCTTTTAGACAATCCAGACATCCAGGTTGTTGTTGAGCTTATCGGAGGATTAAATCCGGCAAAGGGAATTATTATGGCAGCCCTTGAAAAAGGCAAGGACGTAGTAACGGCAAACAAAATGCTTCTTGCCTTACATGGTTCAGAACTCTTTGGCAAGGCGCGTCAACATGGCAAAAGCATCTCCTTTGAAGCAAGCGTTGGCGGAGGCATTCCGATTATTGCCGCACTGAGGGATGGTTTTATCGCCAATAGGATTGAATCTATCTTTGGCATTGTGAATGGCACAACAAACTACATTTTAACCAAGATGACCGAGGAAAATGTGAAATACAGCGATGCCCTTGCAGAGGCGCAAAAATTGGGTTATGCGGAAAAAGACCCCACGATGGACGTTGAAGGCATAGACTCATCACACAAACTTGCTATTTTAGCAAGGCTTGGCTTTGGTGTTGATATTGATTATAACCGCATTTACCACGAAGGTATTAGCGCTGTAGACCTTGCAGACATATGGTATGCACACGAACTGGGATATACCTTAAAACTACTGGCAATTGCTAAAAAGGCAGAAAAAAACATTGAGCTACGGGTACACCCCACGCTCCTTCCGCATGACCACCCGCTTTCCTCAGTAAATGGCGTCTTTAATGCCATCTGTGTCAATGGAAACGCCGTTGGCGAAACAATGCTCTATGGCAGGGGGGCAGGACAAATGCCCACTGCCAGCGCCGTAGTTGCAGACCTCGTAGATGTTGCGCTTGGACGGGCAGGGATTACGTTCAATGCCATGAAGACATTTTCCGGACACTGCGAACGTATTCCCATCGCCGATATTCTACAAATCAAAACACGATATTATCTGCGCTTTTCTGTCGTTGATAAACCCGGTGTGCTGGCAAAAATATCCGGTATCCTGGGAAATTACGAGATTAGCATAGCCTCGGTTATCCAGCACAAGGCTAAAGAAAGTGGCAACGTTCCTCTCGTAATAATGACCCATCTTGCAGAAGAAGGCAATTTACAAAAGGCGCTCACAGAAATTAAACGATTGGACGTAATAAAAGACAATACAAAATTTTTACGCGTGGAAGAATAGGAGGGCACCATGAAATACTGCATCATTATTCCTGACGGAATGGCAGATTATCCCATAGAGAAACTCGGCGGCAGGACGCCCGTCGAAACGGCCAGAACCCCGAACCTCGATTTTCTCGCTCAAAACGGACAGCTTGGCGTTGCCAGAACCATCCCTGGCGGGTTTCCACCCGGCAGTGACGTGGCCAATCTTACCATTGTAGGCTACAATCCAAAGGAATACTATTCAGGCCGTGCACCCTTAGAAGCCGCCAGTATTGGTATTCAGTTAAAAAAGGACGATTGGGCTTTTCGGTGCAATCTTATCACTGCAGACGAAGATACCCTGGAGGATTTCTGTGCAGGTCACATAAAAACTGACGAGGCAGACGTTCTTATTAAATTACTTAATGAAAAATTGGGAAATGATACCATCGAATTTTACACAGGCAAAAGCTATCGGCACATCCTGGTATACAAAGGTACACAGAAGATGGACGCAAAGTGCTTTCCGCCGCACGATATTATGGGACAATCAATCCGAAAACATCTT
>JAHFOY010000204.1 GCA_023261485.1 Planctomycetota bacterium | reverse complement strand
AGGCTTATTGCACTACTTTTTTTCATAGTTTTTTTCCTTTACGCCCTACACTAAACTATATGGGGTAAAGTGTCCAACTATTATTGACACAGAGGGAAGTTTGAAAAAAGACATCGAAATAGAGTTAGAAAATCTGCAAAGACTCAACACAGAAATGGCGGAACTAATAAGCGGGTTGTCAGAAAAACCAAGCTTTATTGAAACAAGGGCTGCCGGAAGTATTTTACATGATTATTATTGTGGTGTTGAAAAGATTTTTGAAAGAATTGCACTATTAATTGACCATAAAATGCCAGAAGGAGAAGACTGGCACAAACAATTACTTAAGCAAATGACAACACCCAAAGAAGAAATCAGAAAAGAGGTCATTAAAGAAGACCTCTATGCAGAGCTAAAAGAATATCTTAGTTTCCGCCATCTTTTCAGGCATATCTATGGTTTTAATTTGAAGTGGGAACAGTTTTCTCAACTTTGTTATTATCTGAAGGAATTAACAGAAAAACTAAAGCACTCATTAATTGACTTTTTTAAAGTAACATAACACGAATAAAAGTGGGTGCTTTTTCATAACAATTTAAAAAATAGTACCATGGATGATACAACTCATTCCTGATAAATTGAATAACCTGGGAAAAACTTCAGTAATAGATGTATTTCAGGTGATGTCTGTTTCGGAACAGAGGAACAGAGATTGATAAGGAAATTGGGTGTTATTAGAGAAGATGATATATTGAAAGCAAAAGAGGCACTGAAATTGGTATTTAGCCTACGAAGGAATCCTCAACAAACCCATCCACATGCAGGAGATGGAAAATGTGAAAATCGTTGAAAGAATAAAGATGACTGGATTCCCGCTTGCGCGGGAATGACAAGAAAGCGGCAAAAAAAGAGAAATCAACAGAGTCATTTATGTTACAAGGAATTTAAAACGTCCGATGCTTAACCTCAATAAATATTCCACAAATTGTTTTTCACCTGTCTATCAGCAAATTGTAAGCTCCTTTTGTACCGATATAAAAGATGAAAGGGCGAATGGCCGTTCGCCCCTGCTAGTCCTGGAAGGCACGGAAAGGCTGATTAAGGAAGAATTGGTTCGATGCATCTGGTTTGGGCAGCATATCAAAAAGGGCAAACTCTTTACCGATGACGGCTCACGACTCGAAGTGCTATCGCCCGGTTGGTGGAATTCTGAAGGCGGGCCTGATTTCAAACATGCAGAAATTCTCCTGGAAGGCAAGGGACTCATAAAAGGCAATGTCGAGGTGCATGTGTTTGCATCAGATTGGGTGAGACATCAGCACGATAAACAGGAAACGTACAACACGGTGTGTTTACACGTTGTTATGTGGAATGACAATGAAGGGGGATGCATCAATAATCTTTTGGGGCAATCCATTCCCCAGTTGACGCTATCAAAATATTTAGATGCTGAACTGGATGATTTGGTTGATATGATTGATATTGAATCCTATCTAAAAGGGGGAAAGGTAAATCCGGGGCATTGTCAGACAGAAATGGAAAATCAGAAACTGGATGAACGATGGATGGGTTATTTCCTCGATTATGCCGGTGACGAACGCATCCTCCAAAAGGCAAAAAGGTACGAAAAATGGGCAGAAAGAAGCCCTTTTGAACAAACGCTCTACGAAGGAATTATGGAATCGCTGGGGTATAAAAATAATAAGGGACCGTTTCTTACGTTAGCCTCCCGAATGCCGATGGAAGACATCCGCTCACTGATTCCCGAAGATGTTCCAGTTAAAGAAAAGGCGATAAACATGCAATCACTTTTGTTAGGTATAGCTGGATTACTGCCACTACAGGGAGCTTTAGAAACAACTCGTGACGACGAAACGGCGGCATATATAAAAGATATAGAACACGCATGGAGCGCAATCAAATCTAAAATCAGTAGAGTTCCCATGTCGAAAGATGACTGGAATTACGCGGCGATAAGACCTGCAAATTATCCTGAAAGACGGATTGCGGCTATAGCCAATATCCTTTCTGAGTCTTCATCTGACGGCATCTTCCGCCGCATCTTGTGTGTATTCGAAAAGCTTATGCCTGTAAGCGAACGTGGAGCAGAAGATTCCAAAGAAGAACAAAAAATCATCAAGTCGTTAATTGAGGATATTCAATCGATCTTCCTTGACGTTCAAGATTCATACTGGTCGTATCATTATACGCTGGGTGGGAAAAGGCTCAAAAAGCCGCAGAAATTACTTGGGAGGGAGAGGACTTCCAATATCTTCATTAACGTCATTATTCCAATCTTTCTTGTCTATGCCAGAAGGCATAACGACATCAAACTGGAAAAAATACTGCATCTCGTTTATAGAAACTACGTTCCTCTGCCTGCCACAAGTGTAACGAAATTCATGAGCAACCGTATCTTCGGGCAGGAGAAGTTTCCCCAAGAAATTGTAAATTCTGTCAGACGACAGCAGGGATTGTATCAGATATTCAAGGACTTTTGTGAAAACGATAACATGAGTTGCAACAAATGCGCATTATATTTATCAATGGTTAAAGACTGAGAGTTCACCGCAGAGACGCAAAGAACGCAGAGGTTGAGAAGATGAGAAGCTGGGAAAACCGCAACCTCTCATCTGCACAATCTCCCCGAATTCTTTTTTGTGATCTTTGTGTCTTTGTGGTTGGTTTAATTTAGTAAAAGTTAAAAATGAAAAAATTAAAATTCTTCATTGTAGGGATTCTGGGCGCTTGGCTAATAAAATTATTGGCATCAACTATCCGTATCGATGATTACCCGAAGGGGTTTAATGAAAAGACCAAAACCTACCATGCCATCTATGCCTTCTGGCATTGCATGATGCTCATTCCTGCCTATGTCGGACGCAAGAGTAAGATACAGGTACTCATTAGCCAGCACTCTGATGGTGAATACATTGCACGTGTTATTAATATGCTTGGTTTTGGCGTCATACGAGGGTCAACAACGAGAGGTGGTATGAGGGCAGTCAAGGCGCTGGTTGATAAGATTCGGGAAGGGTATCCTGTGGCGATTACCCCTGACGGGCCGCGCGGCCCTCGTTTTGTCGTTCAGCCCGGAAGTATCTATCTCGGTAAAAAAACCCAGTTACCCATTATTCCAACAGTAGTCGGATTGTCCAGTTATTGGGCGCTTCCCAGTTGGGATAAATTCCGTATCCCCAAACCGTTTTCCCGCGCATTAATGATGTA
>JAHFOY010000084.1 GCA_023261485.1 Planctomycetota bacterium | reverse complement strand
AATTTTGGGGACTAACCAAGCACGAGTTGGCACCCATTATCATGTCTGCTCTGGTAATTATATTTCTGGGCTTGTTTTCTGTGATCGCTACCAGAAGGTTGCAAAAGGTGCCTGGTAAGCTTCAGTCATTGCTGGAGATTATTGTGGAAGGGCTTGAAAATTTTACCAAATCACAGATGGGGCGTGTTGCAGAGCGATTTGTTCCATTTATTGGGACGTTCTTTATATATATTTTTATTATGAATATGCTGGGGCAGATACCACTCTTTCATTCACCCACGAGTAATTTAAATACAACAATTGCCCTTGCGCTCATCGTTTTCTTCGTTACCCAGTATCAAGGTGTAAAGAGTAACGGTGTTTTTGGCTATCTCAAGCACATGGTTGGGAAACCCGTTTGGCTGGCTCCTTTAACGTTCCCTTTGCATATAATGCAGGAAGTCCTTTCTCGTCCGTTATCGTTATCTATGCGTCTCTTTGGGAATATTATGGGTGAGGATACGGTTATTGCAATATTTATAGGGTTTTCTCCATTTCTTTTGGGTTTCATACCTGTACCGATACATCTGCCCATGGTCTTTCTTGCCTTGCTGGGAAGTACCATACAGGCTATGATCTTCTCTCTGCTGGCAAGTTTTTATATAGCGGGTGCGATTGGTATCCATGATGAAGAAGAACACGAACACCATTAAAATTATTATTTTCACCATTTTATAGTATGCGTTTGTAGTTTTAAGCGAGTGATTAACCGATAAGAGTTTTTTTCGGGATATAACTTAAGTAAAGGTAAAATTTTTGTATAGAGCGGGTATGCCCCGCATCCGGTGAAGAAAGAAAATCATTAAATTTTTTGAAAGGAGGAGGTTAGCGTGATTTATTTTGCATTATTGTCAATAGCTGTAGCTTTATTGGCTTTTGCGGCGTTTGGTTGTGGTATCGGACAGGGAATTGCAGTTTTTGGCGCTGCGAATGGTATGGCAAGGCAGCCTGAAATGGCTGGGAAAATACAGCTTGTCATGTTTGTTGGTCTTGCATTCATCGAATCATTAACAATTTATTCCTTGATGATGTCCTTTATTTTGCTTGGTAAACTGCCGAAGACAGATGCAGTTCTTGAGTTAATTCAGCACGCTGTTAAATAGGCGTAGGAGGGGATTGGATTGGATATTTTAAATACCCTGGGAGTTAATTTAAAGGCTGTCATTATCCAGGGAGTTGGTTTCCTTATATTGCTCTTTGTCCTCAAGAAATTCCTCTTTGGCAAAATATCCGCCATGATAAAGGAGCGGGCAGAAGGGGTAAAAAATGTATATACAAAGATTGAAAACGACAGGGCGGAGGCGGACAGACTCAAATTGGAATATCAGAGAAAACTCTCTGAGGCTGAAACCGAGGCTGCCAAGAGGATACAGGAAGCTATAAACGAAGGTAACCGCGTATGTGAGGAGATTATTAAACGCGCCAAGGAAGAGGTGGACTTGATGAGGACAAAGGCGCAGGAGGGCATCGATCAGGAACGGAAAAAGGCCCTGGCCGATATAAGGAATCAGGTTGTAACGCTCTCCATTTTGACCTCTTCAAGGATCATTCAACAATCTATCAGTTCTCAGACGGCTGAAAAGCTCGTCGATGACTTTATTGAAGAAATAGGGGAAATGAGTGTTAGATAAAAGTGTTGCAGTTACATTTGTCAGCGCCCTGTTGGAAGTGGCTGCAAAAAAAGGGCAGTTTGAACAGATTGAAAAAGATTTGGATCTGGTCTGTGACGTGATTACCCGGCACGAAGACTTAAAAAAGATTCTGTTGCATCCATCCGTTACGCAAAACGACAAAAAGAATGTAATCAAAAAGGTATTCGGTGAGCCGGTTTCCGGTCTCATGAGAAACTTTTTGAATTTGCTGGTAGATCGAAGAAAAGAATGGGTTTTGGAATCCATTCCTGATGTGTACAAAAAAACCATCGACGAAAAGAAGGGCGTTCTCAGGGCTAGAGTACAAACGGTGATTCCGATAACGGGAGACCGATTGAATAATCTCAAGAGACGGTTAGATAAGATTACCGGTAAGACAGTAGAGGTTGAAGTTGTTAAAGACCCTCAGATATTAGGTGGCATGGTAATACGAATCGGCAACAAGATGATAGACGGAAGTGTTGCAAGCCAGTTAAAAAATCTCAAGACCAGGCTGTTGGAATTGAGAATGGCATAATCTAGCGAGGCGATGCCTCTGATTATGAAAAAACAGAAACAAAATGAAAATTGCAAGCTCATTCCTGACAGGTTCAGGGATTTGAAACCGGAGTTTGCATTCTGACATTTTTTAATTACGATTCTGTGGTTGTTTTAAAACTTGAAACAGGAGTAAGGCGATATGGCATCAGGATTTGGTGAAATCACTTCGATTATTAAAAAAGAAATCGAAGGTTACGAAGAAAAATTAAAAGTGGAAAACGTGGGACACGTCATGCAGGTTGGTGACGGGGTTGCGCGTATTTACGGGCTGGATAATTGTATGTCCAGCGAACTGTTAGAATTTCCTGAAAATGTTTATGGTATAGCCATGAACCTGGAAGAAGACAATGTCGGCGCCATCCTGCTTGGTTCTGACGAAAAGATTAAGGAAGGCGATATAGTAAAAACCACAGGTAAGATTGTGCAAGTGCCTGTGGGCAAGGCCTTGTTAGGCCGCGTAGTGAATGCATTGGGTCAGCCTATAGATGGGAAAGGACCCATTGCAGCGGAACAGTTCAAACCCATTGAAGGCACGACTCCCAACGTGGTTGAGAGACAACCCGTAAAGGAGCCTTTACAGACGGGCATTAAGGCGATAGATGCCATGATACCTATTGGCAGGGGACAGCGTGAACTTATAATCGGTGATAGACAGACAGGTAAAACTGCCATTCTTGTGGACACAATAATTAACCAGCGTGAATCCGGAGTGTATTGTATTTATGTAGCAATTGGCCAAAAAATGTCTACCGTTGCCGATGTTGTCAAAACGTTGGAAGAACATAAGGTGCTGGACAACAGTATTGTTGTAGTAGCTTCTGCAGGCGATCCCGCTCCGCTTCAATATATTGCGCCTTATGCCGGGTGTGCTATGGGTGAATATTTCAGGGATAACGGCATGCATGCAGTGATTATGTATGACGACTTGTATAAACATGCTATTGCCTACCGGCAGATTTCGCTATTGCTAAGACGTCCACCGGGCCGCGAGGCTTTCCCCGGAGATATTTTCAATCTGCATTCCCGTCTGTTAGAAAGAGCGGCCAAGCTTAGTAATGAACTAGGCGGCGGTTCGTTAACGGCGCTTCCTGTGGTAGAAACACAAGGTGGCGATTATTCGGCATACATTCCTACCAATGTAATTTCCATTACCGATGGTCAGATTTATTTGGAAGGCGACTTGTTTAATGCGGGTGTACGTCCCGCAATTTCCGTGGGCCTGTCGGTGTCCAGGGTGGGTGGAAATGCCCAGATACCCGCAATGAAGAAAGTTGCCGGTATGTTGCGGCTGACTTTAGCCCAGTATAGGGAACTTGCTTCCTTTGCACAATTTGGCTCTGAATTAGACAAGTATACACAGGCACAGCTGGCTAAGGGTGAACGGCTTGTGGAACTTCTAAAGCAACCCCAATACGCCCCTGTTCCTGTAGAGGATCAGATTATATCTATCTTTGCGGGGATTAATGGGTTTTTGGATGATATCGCTGTAGATAAGATTAAAACTTTTGATAAAGAATTCCAGAAGTTTATGAAAGAAAAGTATGCATCCATTGGCATCGAGATTAAAGAGAAGAAAAAGATTGATCAGGAATTGACTCATAAGTTGGAAAACGCTATCAAAGAATTCAAACAAATCTTTTCAAAGAAGGGTTAAGGATGCTTAGTACTCGAGAAATTAAACAGCGCTTACGAAGCATTACCAGTATCAAGCAAATTACCCGTGCCATGGAAATGGTGGCAGCGAGTCGATTGAAAAGGGTAGAGTCCAGGGTGCTGGCATCGCGGGCGTATACTGATAAGATGCATCAGATATTAAGTCACCTGGTCTCTTCGTCATCATTGGAAACGGCGCATCCGTGCTTTGTGGAAAAGGCGCATGAGGTTCCGGTGATAAAGATTATTCTGATTACGGCGGATAAAGGACTCTGCGGCGCTTATAATAACAATATAATTCAGAAGGTCGTAAGATTCGCTAAGGAACACGCCGACAAAACAATCAGGTTAGTTCATATCGGTAAAAAGGGAAACCTGTATTTTTCTAAAGGCGGTTACTCGATAGAAAAGTACTTTCCGGAAAATGTGGAAAAGTTTGGATACTCTCAGGTGAAGGCATTGGCCTCTCAGTTGATTGATGGGTATGAGGCCGGAGAATTTGGACAATTATATGTATTCTTCACTAAATTTCATACGGTGATGCAATCCTTTCCATCACATATCCAATTGCTGCCGGTAGAAAAGGGCGCTTTTGAGGCAAAAGAGAAACTCCAGCGTGAGTATATCTTCGAACCTTCGGCAGACAAGATAATTGAAGCCCTTTTTCCTAAATATATAGAAACCCAGCTCTATCAGTGTATTCTGGAGTCATTGACATCTGAATATGCCGCCAGACGTGTTGCAATGATTGCAGCAACGGAGAATGCCGGGGAAATGATTGATGAACTGACCCGTTCTTACAACAAGGCGAGACAAGAGTCGATTACCAAGGAATTGCTGGAAGTTGTTTCTGGCGCTGAGGCATTAGTGCAACATTGAAATTCTGTTAAAATGTGATTATTATAAAAGAAGGAGTATGACCTTTGGCTAAAAAAGATAAAGGCAATAATAAAGGAACAATTGTGCAGGTAATAGGACCTGTAGTGGATGTGAGGTTCACTACGGGGAACCTACCGCCAATTAAAAACGCAATTTGTATAAAAGATCCGCAAAAAAAGACTGAATTAATTGTTGAAGTCGCACACCACTTAGGAAACGATACCGCCCGTTGCATTTCAATGGCATCAACAGATGGACTTCTCAGAGGTATGGAGGCCGTAAATACAGGATCTCCCATAACTGTACCGGTAGGCAAAGAGGTATTGGGAAGGGTGTTTAATCTGCTAGGTGACACTATCGATAAACTGGGAGATGTAAAAACCACGAATCGTCTTTCAATTCATCGTGCGCCGCCTTCATTTGAAGAAAGGGAGACGACTACCACGGTGTTGGAAACAGGTCTTAAAGTAATTGACCTGCTTGCTCCGTTTGCGCGTGGTGGAAAGATTGGATTGTTTGGAGGCGCTGGGGTAGGGAAGACCGTGTTGATCATGGAACTCATCCGTAGTATTGCTACCGAGCATGGTGGTTATTCTGCATTTGCCGGTGTGGGTGAAAGAACCCGTGAGGGGAATGACCTGTGGCTTGAAATGAAGGAATCGGGCGTTATTGACAAGACCGTGCTGGTCTTCGGTCAGATGAATGAACCGCCAGGTGCAAGGCTTCGAGTGGCTTTGGCTGGTTTGACCATGGCGGAATATTTCAGGGATACGGAAGGACAGGACGTGCTCCTGTTTATTGATAACATCTTCAGGTTTGTGCAGGCAGGTTCTGAGGTATCGGCGCTTTTAGGCCGTATGCCTTCTGCCGTAGGTTACCAGCCAACGCTGGCAACAGAGATGGGAGATTTACAGGAACGGATTACGACGACCAAGAAGGGTTCGATTACTTCCTTACAGGCTGTCTATGTGCCTGCCGATGACTTTACTGATCCGGCGCCGGTAACAACATTCCCTCACCTGGATGCCACGATAGCGCTGTCCCGTCAAATTGCCGAGTTGGGTATCTATCCTGCAGTCGATCCTTTGCGGTCTACGTCCAGGATTCTTGACCCCAGGATAGTCGGACAGGAGCATTATGAAGTAGCAAGAGAGGTACAGAGGATATTGCAGCGTTACAAGGAACTTCAAGACTTTATTGCTATTCTTGGTATGGAAGAACTCTCAGAAGATGATAAGCTATTGGTTGCAAGGGCAAGAAGGTTACAGCGGTTCTTGTCACAGCCATTCTTTGTCGCCGAACAGTTTACGGGAACTAAAGGGAAGTATGTGCCTTTAAAGGAGACCATCAGGGCGTTTAAAGAGGTGGTCGAAGGTAAACATGACAATCTGCCAGAACAAGCCTTCTACATGGTGGGTAGCATTGATGAGGTAGTAGAGAAGGCAAAGCAGATGGGCGGCTAACCATGGCTAAAACATTTACATTCGAGATTATTACACCTGAAAAAGTTGTTTATAGTGATTCTGTAGAAAGTGTTGTTGCCGATGGTACTGAAGGTTCATTCGGTGTACTTGCAGGCCACGCTCCGCTTATTACGGCGGTGCAGACGAGCATACTTACGGTTACAGATGCAAATAACAAGACTGTGAGGTTTGCTATAGACGGGGGTTTTCTGGAGGTCATGGCCAACAATGTTATTGTGCTGACCGACACATGTCTGAAGGAAGGCGAAGTAGATACCGAGAAGGCCCGGTCTGAAAAGGATTCTGCGGAAAAGGCCATACTCAAGGTCGGAAGTGCTGGTGAAAAGGAAAAGGCACAGGCTGCCCTTAGACGCGCCAACACGTGGTTAAAGCTGGCAAATAAATAAAACTCCATCCAATTTTGAAACACAAAAACAAAAATGAGAGAATGGTATCAAAGAACCATTCTCTCATGAAGATGTTTGATTTGTGATTTTTTGCTTGCCAATTCTTACTCATCAATTTAGTATTTAGACATTACGGGTAACTCACCTCGGTAATTTCGTATCTTAATAGTCAGGCAATTATTAAACAAGATTTTCTTTGATACCTCAAAAGAAACATCGGGTTTCATATGGAAACAAAGATCAAATATAATTATCAGGACTATTTACAATTACCTGAAGATAAGAGATACGAAATTATCGATGGAGACCTGTTTAAGGTACCTTCCCCTAACGAAAGTCATCAGCGTATTTTGACTAATATTTTATATATACTTATAAATTACGTTAGAAGAAATAAACTGGGCGCTATTTATTGTGCCCCATTTGATATCCTCTTTTCAGACGAGGATATTGTTCAGCCCGATTTTTGTCTCCAATGAAAATAAAAAAGTTATTACAAAGGATAATATTAAAGGGTTACCCGATTTGCTTGTTGAAATACTGTCGCCTTCCACATCCAGGCGCGATATCGGGATTAAGAAAAAATTGTATGCAAGGCATGGTGTGCGGGAATACTGGATTGCCGATCCTGAACGTAAAACGGTTGAGGTGTTTGGGCTGAAAGGCCGGGAATTTGAAAATAAACGGTATGGTATGCAGGACTGCCTGAGTTCGAATGTGATTAAAAGTTTAATGATCGAAGTAAAGGAAATTTTTATATGATTATTCAGCCACGAAGACACTAAGGCACAAAAGAATCAGTAAATTTATTTTTTTCTTTGTGTTTTTGTGTCTTTGTGGCAGAAGAGTTAGGGTATTATGACAATACTTATAACCGGTGGTGCTGGATTTATCGGTAGTCACTTTACGCGCCGTATGGTTAGTCAGGACAGGCGGGTTGTGGTGCTTGATAAGCTAACGTACGCAGGAAATCTCGAAAACCTGAAGGATATTACAGAAGACCCAAAAAAGTCTAAACTCTTCAAGTTTTACGAAGGAGACATCTGCGATCAGGGATTAGTGGAACGCATCCTGTCGGATGAAGGTATTGATACGATCGTCAACTTTGCCGCAGAATCGCACGTTGACCGGAGCATTTCCAGTGCAAGTACCTTTATTGATACCGATATGAAGGGTGTTTTTGTTTTGCTGGAGGCATCAAAAAAATTTGGTATAAAAAAATTTATTCAGATATCCACGGACGAGGTTTACGGCACTGCTCATCGCGGCGCTTTTAAGGAAACAGATGCCTTAAACCCGAGTAATCCATATTCTGCCAGCAAGGCCGGTGGTGACAGACTGGCGTATGCGTATTGGGTAACATATAAGTTGCCGGTTGTTATTACGCGGGCGTCCAACAACTATGGTTCACATCAATATCCTGAGAAATTCATTCCCCTATTTATCACAAACGCATTGGAAGACAAAAAGCTGCCGCTCTATGGCGATGGAAAGCAGGTGCGGGACTGGATTCACGTAGACGATCATTGTGAGGCTATTGATTTTCTCATGATTCATGGGAAGGACGGCGAGGTGTATAACATCGGAGGAGGAAATGAACGGTATAATGTCGATACGGCGGACTTTATCCTGGATGAACTAAGAAAACCTAAATCATTAATAGAACATGTGAAAGACAGGGAGGGTCACGACAGGCGGTACGCCCTGGATTGCACCAAATTAATGTCCCTAGGCTGGAAACCAAAAATAAGGTTTGAAAATGGTCTAAAAAATACGATACAATGGTATTTAAATAATCAATCATGGTGGAAACGAATAAAGAACGGCGAATTTCTGGAATATTACAATAGGCAATACAGCCACCGTTTTGCAGATGATAAATTATTGAATTAGGTCTTTGGCTACCAAATACTCCTCCCTCGATGGGAGGGGATAGGGGAGGGTGATCAGCTTTTCACATCCCCACCTAACCTCCCCCATCGTTCGACTGATCTCACGACGAAGTCAAGGGGGAAGAACAGATTGTTTGGAATTTTTTAATATAAATTTATTGATGATGCATTCGTTTAAGAAAGGATGCGCGCTATGTTGAATACAATAACATTAAAAAATACAAGATGGACTACATACTTGCAGGAAAAGGCTGGAATTCTATTAAAGACTTTTTGTGATTTTAAAGAAAAACACAAAGCCCATATAATGAATTGTGCCGTTATCTACATGTCGGTAAAGATAGGGCTTATTCTCCTTGCCACTTTTGCGACAGTGGTATTATTGATAAGCTATGTAAGTCAACATCTTGCCATGGAGATGACACAGACGAAGGCGCTCCTCTTTGCATCCCCGTTAACGCTTATCGTTATGCTAAAGTTATATTTTATATTTAAGATGCTGATGACTTACGACAGATCAAGGATGATTATTAAGTCAATTATCTATGTAGTATTGTTGAAAGGCAAAAAAGGCATACAGCGGATAGAGGAAACGTTTCCTGTCGGCGTGCCACCACTATCTCTTGAAAAGGCTAAGAATTGTTGAGTCAGGATGTGGTAAGAGCGGTTAACACGGTATAGGGCTTTATGATTAAAACAGAAAAGCCAATTAATAAATTTAATAAAAGGGAGCGCCTTAAAAAGTGCTCCCTTTTTTTATTTTTGTTTTTAGCAAATTCTTTTACCCCTACAATGGCGTTTGCACAGACAGTAACAACTTTTACTGATGTTACCGTGACGGCCTCAGTAGGTAACACTGCGCGGGGTATGGGCGCCGCCTGGGGGGATTATAATAACGATGGACTGCTTGACGTCTATGTGTCAAATTACAAAGATGAAAACATCCTCTACAAAAATAATGGAGATGGCACCTTTTATGATGATACAGATGCTGCTAATGTAGGAAATACAGATGCGAGCACGGATATAGCCTGGGGAGATTATAATAACGATGGGTTCCTGGATTTGTTTCTGGTAAACGACGTTGCTCCTGGTTATGGAGCAAAAAAGGTTTTATATAAAAACAATGGTGACGGCACGTTTGCCAACGTGGCGAAGACTGCCGGGATAGAAAATACCGCATTCGGGATGGGTGTTGCCTGGGCAGATTATGATAACGATGGTTATCTTGACGTTTATGTTACGAATAATGCCCATGCCATGATTTGTGATGGCCAACCAAATAAGCTGTTTAGAAATAAAAAAGATGGTACATTTGAGGATATTACAGATGCGGCAGGAGTCGGTGATTTGGGGAACGGAATGGGTGTGGCCTGGTGCGATTATGATAATGATGGCTATCAGGACTTTTATGTTTTAAATTTTGACAATTCCAACTTTTCTCCTCCTGAAAATACACCCAGTATCTTATATAAAAACAACGGTGACGGGACGTTTACCAGGGTGACTGATTCCGCCGGGGCCAAAAATTCACTGGGAGGGTTCGGGGTTGCCTGGGGTGATTATAACAACGATGGATATATGGATGTTTTTATTGCAAACTTGAAGGATATCCTTGCCAGCGCTAAAAATGTCTTGTTTAAGAATAATGGCAATGGTACCTTCAGTGACGTAACGGATACTGCCGGTGTTGGGGATGAAGAAGAAAGCACCGAAGTCACCTGGGTGGACTACGATAATGACGGCGATCTGGATTTGCATGTTGTAAATGGCGGTATTGGCGCATCACAGGCGTGTGTCCTCTATCGAAATAATGGCGATGAGACATTTACTGACGTTGTAGGTGAGGCATCCATTCGGTACGTGGGTCATGCAGAAGGGGCGTCTTGGGGAGATTATGATAACGATGGGGATATGGACCTATATTTGGTAAACTACGGCGAGCCAAATGTCCTGTATCAAAATAACGGAAACGACAATCACTGGATTATTATCAAGCCCGTTGGTACTATAAGCAATAAAGCAGGAATTGGGGCAAGGATCAAAGTTACGACAGGCACAAAAACACAAATCAGGGAAGTTGACGGCGGTTCGGGTTTTTGTTCGCAGGACAGCTTATGGGTACACTTTGGCCTGGGGAGTGCTGAAACAATTGATACGCTGGAGATAAAGTGGCCTGGCGGAAAGGTACAAACGCTGTTTAATGAGTCAACAAATAAAATACTGGAGATTAAAGAGGAATAAGTTATGGGAAAATATTTTATCCTGATTCTCATTGTTGTTCTATGGAGTAAAATGGCGTTTGGTTTTTCAGTAGGGCCGCCTGCGGAGCGGACGGGTAATCCGGGTGAAATTTGTGGTGATGATACGTGTGCTTCCACCTGTCATACCAGTTTTCCCGTGAATTCCGGTACAGCTAAGTTTTCCGTAGATTTGTCTTCTGCTAGCTATAAACCCGGACAAACCATAGACATCACGATCACATTTAGTAATACTTCGACTGCAATCCACGGATTTGAAATTACTGCTGTTGATGCCTCGAATAATAAGGTAGGTACGTTTGCGGCTAAAGATGATAAGACCCAAACGGAAAGTTATGATAATCTGTACGCAGCTCATACCAAGATCGGTACCGCAGAAAGCCAGTGGACAGTTCAGTGGACTGCTCCGGCTACAAATGTTTCTGACCCAATTACCTTTTATGCGGCTGGAAATGAGGCAAATGGAAACAGTGCAATCAGCGGGGATTATATCTACACGGATACAGCCACCATCTCATTAACAGATGAATGCATACCGTCCACAATAAAGGTCAAGCCAAAAAAATTGGTAATGAAACGCGGAAAGAGCGCTGTTGTTACTGTAACGGTGAAGAGTGAAAATAAAGAGCCGTGTACTAACCATGTGGTGTATGCATCTGCTGCGAATAAAAAAGTATCCATTGATGAAAGCACAGAAACAAATGATAAGGGGAAGGCGAAATTTACGGTAACTGCTGGTAATGAAAAAGGCAAAGACGTCATTACTTTTAGTGCGCAAGATGATAATACGGAGATTAAAAAAGATATTAATGTGATAGTTAAATAATATAATGCAGCATAACCGCAAAAATGGTGAAAATTGGAGATATGTGCCGAGTGACAAGTGGCGGGTGACGTTTCTCCCGACACTCGCCTATCGTCACACGTCACTATTTTAGAAAAGTCTATGAATAAAATAAAAAATAAATCAAACATCTGTCATTCCGCAGGAATTGTATTTTCGTTTACATTAGTTATGGGTTGTATTTATCCAGGTGTAGTGTTTTCGCAAGTTACATTTACCGATGTTACTGAATCCGCCAACGTTTCCAATAATTCCCCCGGCCTTGGCGCTGCCTGGGGCGATTATAATAACGATGGGTTTTTGGATATATATGTTTCCAATTACAAGGATACAAATATCCTTTACAAAAATAATGGAGATGGCACTTTTTCTAATGTTGCAAGCAGTGCGGGTGTAGATGATGACAGTACTGGTGCTGATATTGCGTGGGGTGATTACAATAACGATGGGTTTGTAGACCTTTATTTGGTCAATGACGTAGGCGCCGGATATGGGGCAAAGAATATCCTGTATAAAAACAATGGCGACGGTACTTTTACCAATGTTGCCGATGCCGCAGGGGTGAGCAGTCGCGGGTATGGTCTTTGTGCTGCATGGGCAGATTATAACAAGGATGGACTTTTGGACCTTTATGTGACCAATAACGCCCATTCCATTTTTTGCAACGGACAGTCGAATAAATTGTATAAAAACACAGGCGATGATACCTTTGAGGATGTTACAGACACAGTCGGGGTGGGAGAAAA
>JAHFOY010000203.1 GCA_023261485.1 Planctomycetota bacterium | reverse complement strand
CTTGGCTTAGCTACTGGTCCGAATTTAGGGGTGCATTATAGTTCCTGCATACGGTAGGCCAACCTGGGTATTAAGAATGCTTTATTCCATTTAGGGGCTTTGTTACCAAAAATCTCTATCCATATTATACGCAATTCTTTTGCAGATTTATGTGACAAACTGGCAATTGCCTCTTCCAAGGTTGCATTAAATTGTAATTTAGCAGGCTGCCAATCCTTTTTTCTTTTCTTTGCAGTTATAGCGTTTGCAACGATTTTTGCTCCTTCTGCAGATAAAAAATGCTTTTTCATAAAATATTTTTTAAAGACCGTCAAATTTTCCTCCGTTTTGCATATATGGGAAGCATAAGGACAAAATTCATAAGGAGGTTGTATGCAAAATTAACAGATAACCAAAGTCTGCCAATAAATATTTTTAAAAGCAGGACAAAATTTTCCATGCTTTACGTATATACCCCTCCTGAATGGAAGTAAGGATTAAGGAGTTGTAAAACAAGCATTCGAGATGGTATATGGAAAAGATGGGACTATTTTTGAGCGAAGATGACAGGAAGTTATTGCAAGTACGGCATCGTCTGAAGAAGGAACGTCGTGTTGCATATCGTATGAATGCTGTTTTGTTGGCTGATTCGGGCTGGTCGTATAAAGAGATATCGGCGGCGTTGCTTCTGGATGAAGAAACGATCAGCCGTCATGTTACTGAATATAAAACATTCCGGAAATTAGATATTTCCTCTGGTGGTTCTTCAAGTAAGCTGGATGCCTTACAGACCCTGGAATTAATAACCTACCTTGAAGAGAACACACAATCAAAAACCAGTCTCATCTGTGCTTATGTGAAAGAGCAATATGGAGTAACATATAGCTTTCAAGGTATGTATTCGTGGCTTAAGCATAATGATTTTTCGTACAAACAGCGCAAGCCTGTACCTGCGAAAGCTCATTCTGGTCAGCAGGCAGATTTCATAGAATTTTATAATGAATTAGGGAAGACTACGTCTGAAGAGGAACCCATATTATTTGGTGATGGAGTTCATCCGACGATGGCTACAAAGATTAGTTGTGGCTGGATACGGAAGGGTAAAGATAAGCTTATTGAAACAACCGGTTCGCGGACAAGAATGAACCTTATGGGTGCTCTTAACCTTGAAACTATGGGTGTTGTTATTGAGGAATTTGCTACGATTGACAGCAAAGCAATGGAGCAGTTCTTTGCTAGAACCAGTAAAGTGCACCCCTCCGTCAAGACCAAATTAGAACTAAAATAAGAGAGAACTATAGGTAGGTTTCTGATTGTTAAATTACATTTAAAGTAGTTTAGGCATGAGTATCTGTTTTGGCATGCCAAAACAGATACTCATGCGGCAATTTTGATATTATCCTCCTCTTCCGCTTTTTTAAAACAAAAAGGTGCCGTAGATGCCACTCCATGCCAAACCTCGGCGGGAGGCACATAACCAAGGCTTTGGTGCAATCGCCGTTCATTATAGAACTCTATGTATTCCTTGAGCTTTTGCCTTGCATCCTGAACGCTCTCATAGCAGTGTAGAAATACATTCTCATATTTTACACTACGCCAGAATCGTTCAATCAGAATATTATCTGCCCACCTTCCGCGTCCGTCCATACTGACACGAATACCTGCCGATTCAACTCTTTCTATCCACACAGAGCTGGTAAACTGGCATCCCTGATCCGTATTAAGGATATCCGGGGCTTTATGATGTCGTAAGGCATCTTCCAACATCTCCAGGCAGAAATGAGTGTCCAGCGTTACAGAGAGTCTCCAGGAAACAACGTAACGGCTATATACATCAATCAGGGCTATGAGATACACAAAACCCTTCCCCAGTTTGATATAGGTGATATCCGTACACCAGACCTGTCCAGCTCTATCAATGTCCATATCACGTAACAAATATTTGTATTTCGTATGTGCAGGGTTTCCTATACTTAACCTGGGTTTCGGATATATGGCCTCTATATTCATCTCTCGCATCAGCCGAACAACACGTTTATAATTGAGTACATGGCCACGTCTCCGTAGCGCTGCAGTAATACGCCTGTAGCCATAAAAGGGACAACCTTGCCATATTTCCAGAACTTCATTGGCAAGAGTGACTTCTTCACCAGATGCCTCTCGTTTCTTGTAATAAACCCCAGATCTTGTTAGAGACAAAAGGGTCGTCTGTTTACGTATACTCAACGTAGGGTGGGATATCTCTAGCATTGCTTGTCTCTCCGACCTTGATACCCCTCCCAGGCCTTTTTTAAAAAGTCATTCTCCATCGTTAACTGTCCAACCTTACGCTCCAGTAAACTAACCTCCTGACTCGTATCCTTTGGCTCTGTTTTGCCTGAAAATACCAATGACGCCTTCTTTAAAAATTCAGACTTCCAACTCGCTATTTGCGTCGGATGAATGCTGTAACGTACCGAAAGTTCACTTATCGTCTCTTCTCCCTTTATCGCAGAAAGCGCTACACTTGCCTTAAATTCTGCACTTCGATGGTTTCTTTTCTTCATTACTTACCTCTATTCTTGGTAGAAACCTTACCATAGCTGCCTTGGCTTAGCTACTGGTCCGAATTTAGGGGTGCATTATAGTCTAGGGACTTTATTTGTGAACAAAATAGGTATTTCTGTTTATAAATTAACCCTCTTGTGCCTATGAAATGATCAATTCACAAAGGATAGCGGGAATTTTTAAGATATACTTAGTTCAAATTGTTGAGTTCTTCAACGAAGAACCAGTATGAAAAGGGGAAAGCAAAAGCAACCATTTTCCGCCGTGAAGTAAGCAAAGAAGCCTGAGTGGCGCTGGAACAAAAATATCAAACATTGAATAGGTTTGGTATGCATTACAAAGAAGCATCATGCGCTTCTTTCAGTTTTTTATAAATACATGCCCTTACGGTTTTATGACGAGTATTTTTATCTTTTTCCCCATGATGTGCTATAAGACATTCCTTTTTAATAACAGCCCTTTGCTCTGCCTGCTGCGCTACCGTCAGAGGAGAAGCAAGAATATCCCGCCCGAAAAGCACCCCCATTGCCATAAAGATGGATAGAGACGTATATTGCTTGATCATTTGTATCCTCCCTTGAGATAAATAGCACAGGATAAAAAAAATGCCGCACATGCACAAAGCACGTACGGCATTTAGAATATAAGAATAAGCGCTTAACAGCAACTATTCACTATTTTGCAGCTGGAGCAGCTTTAGCAGCAGCCA
>JAHFOY010000202.1 GCA_023261485.1 Planctomycetota bacterium | reverse complement strand
CGCCCCGAGCGTCCCGGAATTTGCAATTTTTGATTTTACAAGGAGGTGGGGAGCATGAAAACCAGGGAATGGGAATCAGTATTTATCTGTGCCAAAATATGCAAAATTTGTGAATGGATCGAGTTTCCTATAGAGTTATCATTTGATCGTTCAAATAGATTTCCACATTGCATTTGTCCACAATGTGGAGGGAAATTAAAACAAGAGATTGGTAGATTTAGAATCTACGAAACAATTTCTTTTGCACGTAGTACAAGGGAAATAATATCATTTACGCCAAAGCGTTTTATAAAAAAACGTCCTATAAAAAGGAGACATCATAGAAATGGAGGGAAAAAGTAATGAGCAAAGTCGCAATCATAGGTTACGGGCATGTTGGCAAGGGGATGCAGAAAATATTCCCAGATGCAGTGTTTTTTGATAAAAACAACACACCACAGAAAGTGCTACTGTCTGTAGGAATCAATGGAGATGAACAACGGAAAGAGTTTATAAATTCCGATTGTGATCTTGCTATCGTCTGTGTGCCAACGCCCCCGGTGGGAAACCATGAACAAGCCGTATCCGACAATCAAGATGAATTCCTCTCGGTTGATACGAGTATCGTAGAGGAAACTATAGCATGGCTTAAAACTCCCCTTATTCTCATCAAATCCACGGTACCTCCCGGAACAACAGATGAACTTGCAAAAAAGTATAATAAGAAAATTTGCTTCTCGCCTGAATATATGGGAGAGGGTGGATACTATATGCCACCTCAGTATGTTGATCCTGAGAATCCTGTACAACATCCATTTGTTATCGTGGGCGGTGAAAAAAACGAAGCGAACGAAATTATTGATATCTTCGTTTCTGCTCTCGGTCCTGCAAAAACGTATTTCCAATGTTCAGCCGTTGAAGCAGAATGTATCAAGTACATGGAGAACACCTGGATTGCGACAAAGGTAATATTTGCAAACGAGTGGAAAAACATCTGTGATCGATTTGGGGCTGCCTATAATATCGTGCGTGAAGGCTGGGCGTTGGATGCGCGTGTTGAGAAAATGCACACAGCGGTTTTCAAAGAGCGGCGCGGTTTCGGTGGGAAATGTCTACCAAAAGACTTACATGGTATAATAGCAGCAGTGTCGGCGGAAGGATACGTTCCAACGCTGTTAGAGCAGGTATGGAAATCAAACCAAAGAATGCGACGCAATGATGCAGCAATGAATTACAAACGCCATCGAGGTCTTTTGTGAAAGAAGAGGAGGATTAATAAAATGTTTTGGCGTAAGAAACGACAGACATCAGAGTTATCAGAGTTACAAGAATGCTTTATTTGTCATACTAAATATCTTAATCCCAAAATAGATATGCCAATGTTGAAATTTAATTGGCTTGATACAAATCCCGCAATTTGTGAAAAATGCATATTTGAGAAATTGACAGGGATACGTCTTGAATGGCGCAAAGATTGTAAATTTTTGGATGACAATGAGATAGTATGACACAGAAAGAAAACAGAGGCGGAAAGCGCGAGGGATCGGGCAGACCGAAGAACGATCCGAAAGAATACAGCGAGGAGTTTAAAAATACTTTAGTCAATGCACTAAAGCGAAAAGCAAAAAAAGAGAAAAAAGATTTCGGCGATGTGTTCGCCGAATTACTTTATCACCCAAAGGTTCAGGATACAACAAAGGCAGGATTATTTAAAATACTCGGAGAAATTTTCACCATAAAAGAATCGAAAAAAACCGTGACGAACGAGGATAAGCGGCCGGTTATTCTCTTGCCGGGCTTGATGGAGAAACCGAAAGAGATGTCGGATAAAGAGAAAGAGTTTAGTAAAAATTAAGGATTTCAGTTGAATGAAATTAAATGGCAGCCAAATCCAGGACCACAGACGAACTTTTGTTCCCGATGGGAATTTGAGGTATTGTATGGCGGTCAGGCCGGAGGAGGAAAATCAGACGCTATTATCGGTGAAGCTCTACGGGACATTGGACATCCGGGATATCAAGGAATTATTCTTAGACGCACATTCCCTGAGCTTGAAGAAATCATGTCAAGGTGTGAAGGGCTATATCCCGACCTCGGCGGCTATTTCGCCGGAACAAAGAAAACATGGATATTTCCAAGCGGCGCAAAAATCAAGCTTGGGCATATGCAGCGAGAAAAGGACAAGTATAAATATAAATCCAATGAATATCAATATATCGGGCTCGACGAAGCAACATCGTTCACGGGGACGCAATATCTTTACATGTTCTCCCGGTGCCGGTCTAAGCACATAGATATTAAGCCCCGTTTCAGAGCAGGGACAAATCCAGGGGGCGATGGACATCAGTTTTTAAAAGACAGATTTCAAATAGGAATAGTACCAGACGGACAAACGATATTCGACAGAGTAACGGAGCTTTATCGAATATTCATAAAGGCGGGATTAAAGGATAACCCGTTTATTGCAGTAAACGATCCCGACTATGTAAAGCGTCTCATGGCACTCCCGGAAATTGAGCGCATGAGATTGATGGAAGGTATATGGGATGCATTTGAAGGACAGGCAATACCGGAACTTAACGTAGATGTACATTCCATGGAAAAGCATGGAATGCGGCCCGCGGATGTTCCGAAAGAATTTCCGCGATACAGGACGTTTGACTGGGGCTATGCGACGCCGTTTTCCGTAGGATGGTGGGCGACCGATTACGATGGACATTTGTATCGGTATCGTGAATGGTACGGAGCCAAAGAAGGAGAGGAAAGAAATATCGGTTTACGCATGGACCCAGGGTCTATAGCCCGGAAGATCAAAGAGATCGAGCAAGATGCAGGAGAAAAAGTTTTACCGGGGCCGGCCGATCCAGATATTTGGAACCCAAGATGGAAGAGCATGGGGAAAAAGAATTTCGGCGTGGTAGGCGGCAGTGTCGCCGAGGACATGGCGGCCGAAGGCATACACTTTTTGCAGGCTGACAATGATAGGCTTCTCGGCCGGCAACAGGTACATAAACGACTTGAACTTGATGAACAAGGCGATCCGCAAATATTTATTTCGTTGCAGTGTAAAGATTTTTGGCGCACAATACCATTGTTACGGGAGTACGAAGGAAATCCAGAGGACATTGAGAGCAAGAACGTCGAGGATCATATTTATTCCGAAGTGCGTTACATGTGTATGTTCAAGCCGACCAAAGCAAAGCATCAGCAGCCGAATGATTTGGGAAGCTTCCAGGCGGAGCGCAGAAAATTAATCAATGCCCGAAAACTT
>JAHFOY010000201.1 GCA_023261485.1 Planctomycetota bacterium | reverse complement strand
TTGACTAAAATGACCCAATACGCCATCGATCATTTTCAAAAAGAAGAGCAATACATGCTAGATTACGGTTATCCAGAATATCCAGCACAAAGGATACAGCACCAGGAATTCAAGAAAAAAACGGCAGGTTTCAGCATGGAAACCATGCTTCATAAAATGACAGTGCCGACTGAAATATTCACCTATTTAAAATTATGGTGGATAAATCATATACTGCAAGAAGACATGAAGTACAAGAACTTTTTTAACGATAGGGGACTGCGATAATCAAAAACCAGACATCCCGTATGTAGAACATGGTAAATTATTCCTTTGGTATCATTTGTTTCAGTATATTTTCATGATATAATTAGAGCAAAAACTGTTTTTACGCCACCAAGACTCTAAATCACAAAGAAAACCTTTGTGTCTTTGAGACTTTGTGGCAACATTGAAATTCTTTAAAACACTTTTGAGGTAAAAACCATGAGAACAATAATTTCAATTCTTTTTATTACCATGATTGCCTTTACCGGCATCAGTTATGCCCAGGACTCTCCGAAGGTAGTAGTGGAGAAATACCTTAAGGCTGTAAGGAACAATAACTATGATGAGGCATATTCCTACATCGCTAAAACAGATACTACCATTATCGATTGGCTGGAACTTATCAAGTATGTAAGAAAGATAGCGCCGCCAAAGCTAACGAAGGTTATTGATCTGGCACACAATGCAACAAAACAGGAGATAGTAAGCACATCTGTCGGGGGCAACACCGCTATAGTAAAAATCCACTCTATGGTTCCGGATATGGAAGAAACCCTGAGGGTTACACAGGATACTGAGGATATAAAATCCCTTTTAGATCGTGGTGGATTACCTAGGAAGGAAAGATCAGGGGAATGCACATTAGTAGTAGAAGATGATCTCTGGAAGATTTCAAAGGTTAGCGGTGTTTCTTCAGGCCAGGCGGCAGAGATCGCCACTGACTTTGCTGAACTCATTTTGGGCAAGGATGAAGCCAAGAGGATAAGTAATAAAATCAGTGAATTTGGAAAGAAGCGAGAAGAAGGTGCTTAATCTAAATATGTTGCTTTTATTATTGCCCCGATACAACAATAAAAATATGAAGTATCCATAAGCTGATTATACAATCTCTGATATAGAAATGCCTTTTCCTCGCCCAAGATTCGGATTTTGGGTGTGTCCTGCCAAAGTTTTAAATCGTCTATCCATCTTTTATTTTTGCTTTTACCATCCTTTCATGTTATAAATTGCAGATTCTGTAAATCTCAACAACCTTGAATATAGATTATTTCAGAATTTTTAAGTACTTAATAAATATCTATCAAATATTAACATGAACAACAACTCAAGGGTCATTCACCTTCAAATTAAACCCGCACGCGGTGCGCCGATGCAGCTGGTAAGCGTAGTCGAAGCCGTAGCAGAACAAGGGCTGCGCAACGACTCGCAGTTTGGCCGTTCGAAGCGTCAGGTGCTCATCATCGAACATGAAACACTTGCCGAATTCGGTCTTCCGATAGGGGACGTGCGTGAAAATATCACGGTGGAAGGAATTAAGCTCGCCGGTTTACCCGCCGGAACACGTTTGCAAGCAGGCCGTGCACTTTTAGAAGTAACCATGGATTGCACGCCGTGTAAATTCATTGAGGCAAAGCGCCCGGGACTGCGGGATCAGATGGCAGGTCGCCGCGGCACGCTATTCAAGGTAATCGAGGGTGGCGAGATCAAACTGGGAGATGAAGTGCGAATAGTCGCCTGAGTTGCCTTTCTTTGGCTGCGAGAAAGAAATTAATATTTAATATATCAATTACAGAATTATCGTGTATAATATATTTACTATCTAAAGCGGTGCTGCTCGTAACAGAGGTCGCAACAAAATCTGTTACGGACAAAAGGTTAACATCTTATCCTCACACGCCCGACATTCTTCCGGCGTTTTTGTTTTATGGTGTATGATGTATGCAGTGCTGCGTAAGAGTCTCTAACTGAGATTGTGAGTGGCTGTTTTGCATGTACGTCAATACTATAAAACCAGACAGGCGTTGCTTGCCAATTCTTCGTGGTTCGTGCTACCATCCCAATCTATTTACAAACTTTTAAGACAATTCACATTAATTAACAACTATAATAACCATCATTTTCCCATTCCGGCGAAACATGTCCTTGCGAAAATGGGGAGCGGGAATTCCTGGCAAATGTCAAACACACGGATTCTTCGTGTCCTGGAATGGCTCAAGGAAAAACACTTTATTAATACCATTACCATAAATTTTGATAATATTTATTAGAGAGTCCGAGGTTTACTTAAAACCTGACTTACATTTTAACATAAGGAGATTCAGTGAATTTTAAATCGTTTAATTTACACCCAAGCATCATGTCTGGTGTGCAGGAGCTCGGCTACGTTACACCCACACCTATCCAACTGCAGGCAATTCCGCCAATTCTTCAGGGACAGGACATTATTGGCCTTGCCCAGACAGGAACAGGCAAAACAGCCGCTTTTGTGCTTCCGATTTTACAGCGTCTGCTGGAAGGACAGCGAGGCTGCGTACGCGCCCTGATAATAGCGCCCACGCGCGAACTTGCCGAGCAAATACACGATACCGCTCAGGGACTGGGTAAACAGACAAAACTGCGCAGCGTTACCGTCTATGGCGGCGTGAACATGACACCGCAAATCCAGAAATTACGCGGTAAAACTGAAATAGTCGTTGCTTGTCCAGGACGGTTGTTAGACCACATCCGCCAGGGTACAATCAATTTAAAGCATATTGAAGTGCTCGTGCTTGATGAGGCGGACAGGATGTTCGATATGGGCTTTTTGCCGGATATTCACAAGATTTTAAAACACCTGCCGGCGCATCGGCAAACTTTGCTTTTCTCGGCTACTATGCCTGATGATATAAAGCACCTTGCGCACGACATCCTGCGCAACCCTATCACAGTGCAAATAAACCACACCATGCCACTGACTACGGTATCGCATGCATTGTACCCAGTCGAGCATCATCACAAAAACACGCTCTTGATGAAACTTCTGAAGCACACAGATACTGAGTCGGTACTCGTATTTACACGCACAAAACAAAGAGCTATGAGTGTGGCGCAGCGGTTGAAAAAAGCAGGGTACATAGCAACGTCTCTGCAAGGAAATATGTCTCAGAATCAACGACAGGCTGCGCTCGACGGTTTTCGCAAAGGTTCATTTAAGATACTGGTAGCAACCGATATTGCCGCCAGAGGCATTGATG
>JAHFOY010000083.1 GCA_023261485.1 Planctomycetota bacterium | reverse complement strand
AGTAAAAGATATTTAGAAGCCAGGAAGGTTGTGGATTCAGAAAAAAAATACGGGGTAATTGAGGCCGTAAAATTACTGAAGTCGATTAAACCCGTAAAGTTCAATGAAAGTGTTGAGGTCGCAATGAAGCTGGGTATTGATCCAAAGCAGTCGGATCAGCTTATTAGGGGATCTATTTCGTTGCCTAAGGGTATCGGTAAAAGCCTTAAAGTGATTGTTTTTGCCAGCGGTGAAAAAGCAGCGTTAGCAAAAAAAGCAGGAGCGGATGAGGTAGGTGCTGAAGATTTGGTTAAAAAGGTAGAGGGTGGATGGGCTGGTTTTGATGTGGCAATTTCTACTTCAGATATGATGAGAATGGTTGGTAAATTAGGCAGGGTGCTTGGACCGCAGGGTAAGATGCCATCGCCAAAATCAGGTACGGTAACGGACGACATCGAAACGGCAGTAAAAGAATTTAAAGCAGGTAAAATTGAATATAGAACTGACGCTGGTGGAAATGTGCATGCGCTTGTTGGCAAGCTCTCATTCGCAGAGGCTGATTTAGAGGATAATATAAATACGTTTGTTAAGCATATTGTGAATTCACGTCCTTCATCAGCGAAGGGGGAGTTTGTAGAAAAGGTTTCAGTGTCTTCAACTATGAGCCCTGGATTAATGTTACAGGTTTAAGTAAGAAATACTGTGAAGGGAAGTAGGTAGAGCAATGGCAAATGAACTAAAAAAACTTGTTGTAAAAGAAATGGTTTCTCAGTACCGCAATACGGACAATTACCTGGTAGTTGGTTATCAGGGGATTAATTCGTTACAATTCGACGAATTGAGAAAAAATTTGCGTAAAAAGAAAATTTATCTGGAAATAGTTAAAAATTCGCTTGCAGCAATTGCGTTTAAAGAGATTGGGATTGCGGGGATTGTAAACCTTCTAACGGGTCCTTCTGCTATAGCAACCGGTAAGGATGATCCGGTAATTATGGCAAAAGAAACAATTGAATGGTCGAAAAAAATACCGGCCTTCAGTTTGCGTGGTGGTTTTGTTGACGGATCTATGCTTTCCGCAGAAGACATAAAGAACCTTGCAAAACTACCAACTATGCCTGTACTTCGTACGCAAATAGTTACTGGTATTAATGCCCCAATCGTGGGGGTAGTGAGTTCGTTTAATGCTGTTTTACGTGGTTTGGCGACCGTATTCCAGGCAATTAAAGATAAAAAAGAGAAAAGTGGTGAATAGTTTTTGTGGGATTACTGAAAAGGTAGGAGGATAAAAATGACTCAGGTAAGTGAAGAGAAGGTAGTTGAGCCTTCTGGTAAAATTGCACAGGTGCTCGATTTAGTGGCAGGAATGACGCTGCTTGAAGCTTCGCAACTCGTGAAAGCTTTTGAGCAGAAGTTTGGTGTTTCAGCGGCAGCAGTAGCTGCAGTACCGGCGGGTGCGGCAGTGGCGGCAGAGGGCAAAGCTCCTGCGGCAGAGGAAAAAACAGCCTTTGATGTGATATTAAAGGATGGAGGTGC
The DNA here is from genome assembly GCA_023261485.1 of Planctomycetota bacterium. GTDB lineage: Bacteria > Planctomycetota > Brocadiia > Brocadiales > Brocadiaceae > Wunengus. Next base: position 11,149 of record JAHFOY010000083.1, on the reverse strand, counting down.
AAATAAAATCCAGGTAATTAAGGCTGTCCGGGCAGAAACGAATTTAGGACTAAAAGAGGCTAAGGACTTGGTGGAGGGTGCACCCAAGACTGTAAAAGAAGGTGTGTCAAAAGAGGATGCAGAGAAAATAAAGAAAGCGCTTGAAGCAGCAGGGGCAAAGGTAGAAATCAAGTAATAGGAAGTTCCTCTCACTTTAAAAAGTAGGAAAACTATGGAAATTCGTAATTATGGCAAGGTTGAGGATGTTGTAGAAATCCAAAATCTCGTACAGATTCAGACAAATGCATATCGTGATTTTTTACAAGCCGATGTACCTGCTTCCAAAAGGAAGAATTATGGTATAGAAACGATATTAAGAGAAATATTTCCAGTAAGTAACTACGACGGGACATTATCACTTGATTACATTAAATATGAGCTTGGTAAGCCTCGATATACTCAGGACGAATGCAGACAATTACGCCTGACCTATGGCCGTCCATTTCGGATTTGGTTGCGGCTAAATAAAGCCGAGCCAATTGAAGAAGAGGTTTATTTGGGCGAAATCCCTGTGATGATTGGTGGTGGGGAATTTATTATCAATGGTACAGAAAGAGTAATTGTAACACAATTGCACCGCTCGCCAGGCATAGATTTTATCGAGGAGTTTCATGCAGAAAAAAGGCTGCACTCATGCCGAATCATACCGGAGAGGGGAAGCTGGATTGAACTGGAGGTAGGAAAGAAGGACATACTTACCGTGAGAATTGACCAGAGCGGAAAGTTACCCGCCACTTGTTTTCTTAGGGCATTGTCAGAAGAATATACAAACGATGAAGACATTATTAGGCTATTCTACGAAACAGAATCGGTAAAGATTTCAGACTATTCATCGGCTACGAAATTAAGAGGTAGGCACACTGTCGAAAAGATCGTAAATCCTCAAACAGGGGAGATCGTATTGGAGGCAGGCCGTCAAATCTCCGACACTACAATAAAAGCGATTACTGATCTGGAGATTAAAAAGATCGAAGTAATTAAGAAATTGGATGATCCGCTGATATTGAATTCGTTGGAATCGGATTTTACAAAATCTCATGAAGATGCGCTGTTAAAGATTTACGTGAGGTTTCGTCCTGGGAATCCACAACAAGTTGAGAAAGCGAAACAGCTATTTTATGATAAATTTTTTGATGCAAAGAGATATAGATTAGGGTCTGTCGGGAGATTTAGATTAAACAGGAAATTGGGGCACAATATTAACGAAGCCGTAATGACATTACAAAAGGAAGATTATGTAGAAGCCATACGATATATAATGAAATTACGCAAAGGTGAATCGGGTGTTTCCATTGATGATATTGATAATTTGGGCAATCGAAGGCTTCGAACGATCGATGAATTGGCGGGGGAAGAATTACGCAAGGGATTTCTGAAATTGAGAAGAACCGTACAGGAGCGGTTAAGCGTAAAAGATTCTGAACTGTTAACGCCACGTTCTCTGGTAAACTCTAAAACCATCTTTTCTGCGATTGACTATTTCTTCAGCCGAAGTGAACTATCTCAGGTGTTAGACCAAACGAACCCTTTGGCGCAGTTAACGCACGAAAGAAGATTGAGTGCGTTGGGGCCTGGCGGGTTAAACAGGAAGCGGGCAGGGTTTGAGGTGCGGGACGTTCACGTATCACATTATGGTAGAGTTTGCCCAATTGAGACACCGGAAGGTACGAATATAGGATTGATTGCATCTCTGAGTATTTATGCCTCAACAGATGAATATGGGTTTTTGATTACCCCATATCGCATTATCGAAAAAGGAAAGATTACTGAAAAAACAGCATATCTTCGCGCAGACGAAGAAGAAAATAAATTGATAGCTCCTGCAGATGTGCTTATTAAAGGTAAGGAAAAATTAGAAAAAGAGAATGTGTTATGTAGATATAACGGAGATTTCCAGCAGCAGAGTTTTAAAGATGTAAACTACATGGATGTATCTCCAAAGCAACTGGTAGGGGTGTCAGCCAGTTTAATTCCTTTCCTTGAACATAGCGATGCAAATAGGGCATTGATGGGTTCTAATATGCAAAGGCAGGCAGTTCCGTTGCTGAAAACAGAGCCTCCAATAGTGGCTACCGGAATGGAGAAGGTTGTTGCTCAAAATTCAAGCATGACGGTGCAAGCTGAAAATGCAGGGACGGTTACAAAGGTAACAGCTAATGAAATTGTAATAAACGATAGAGATGTATATGAACTGAGAAAATTTGTAGGACTCAATGAAGGCACCTGTTTGAATCAGAAACCCATAGTTGCTGAAGGACAGAAGGTGAAAAAGGGTGAGATTGTTGCGGATGGTGCTGCGACATGCAATGGAGAATTGAGTCTGGGTAAAAATGTGGTGGTAGCGTTCATGACGTGGGATGGATACAACTTTGAGGATGCAATAGTTATTAGTGAAGCACTGTTAAAGGATGATCGTTTTACTTCCATACATAGGGATGAGTTTGAAGTAGAAATTAGAGAGACAAAGTTGGGAAGAGAAGAATTTACGCGTGATATTCCTAATGTTTCAGAGAAGGCATTAAGAAATCTTGATGAAAACGGCGTAATACGGACAGGAACAAAGGTAAAACCCGGAGATATCTTGGTAGGTAAGATTGCGCCAAAGAGCAGGAGCGAGTTGTCTCCTGAAGAAAAATTATTGCACGCTATTTTTGGTCGCGCAGGTGAAGATGTTAAAAATGAATCGCTGGAAGTGCCATCTGGTATGGAAGGTATCATCATAAATACCCAGGTATTTTCTAGAAAGTCTTATCTCTCCGATGATAAAAGACAAAAAATATTGCAAGAAATAAATGATATAGAAACGAAATATGATGAGCAAATTTCAAAAGAATTTGTCAAAATGTTAAAGGCAATTGATGAAGAAATTAAAGAACCTTTAGTGGATATACAAACTGGACAGGCGTATACTATAGAACGTGGTATGTCGGCGAAAGCTGTTCTTTTGTTAGAAGAGCGTTTCGACATTGAAAATATAGAATTTAGCAATAAAAAGAAAAAGGAAAAGGCTTTTGAAATAAGCAGTGAATATTGTGAAAAGATTGAATTATTGAAGGATGATAGAGATAGGAAGATTAATCATTTAAAACGGGGTGATGAATTACCAACTGGAGTATTGGAGCTTGCCAAAGTATCTATTGCCACAAAGAGAAAGCTGTCAGTGGGTGACAAGATGGCTGGCAGGCATGGGAACAAAGGCGTTATTTCTAAGATTCTTCCTGAAGAGGATATGCCATTTTTAGCAGATGGAACACGAGTGGAAATGTTGTTGAATCCATTAGGTGTGCCTTCAAGAATGAATGTAGGGCAGATACTTGAGACTCATTTGGGATGGGCGGCTAGTAAATTAGGGTTCAGAACAGTGACGCCGATTTTTGAGGGTGCAACGGAAGAAGAAATTCGGGAGACCTTGAAAGATGCTGGTTTGACAGAAGACGGCAAATCTGTTTTGTACGACGGGCGTACCGGAGAACCTTTAGAGCAGAAGGTTACCGTTGGCTACATGTATATGCTTAAGTTGCATCATCTGGTAGATGAAAAAGTACATGCAAGGGCAACAGGTCCGTATTCGTTGATTACGCAGCAACCATTAGGCGGAAAGGCCAGATTTGGTGGTCAGAGGTTCGGTGAAATGGAAGTATGGGCGCTTGAAGCATATGGTGCCGCACACAATTTGCAGGAATTACTGACTGTGAAGAGTGATGATGTAGAGGGAAGGACGAAGATCTACGAATCGATGGTAAAAGGTGAGAATACATTAGAGGCAGGTACCCCCGCATCGTTTGAAGTGCTTTCTAATGAAATTGCCGGCCTGGGTCTGAGCTTGAAATTAGAAAAGACTAAGACGGAAGCATTAAAAGAGTAACTGGAAAAATATTAATATGACAGAAATAGTGTACGATAAAATTAATGAATATAGTTCTGTGAAAATATCTCTCGCATCCCCCGAAGATATCAGAAGCTGGTCGTATGGCGAAGTAAAAAAGCCGGAAACGATTAATTATAGAACGTATAGGGCTGAAAAAGACGGTTTGTTCTGTGAACGCATTTTTGGACCGGAACGCAATTGGGAGTGTTTTTGCGGAAAATATAAAGGAATAAAACATAAAGGGATTATATGTGACCGATGTGGTGTAAAAATTACCCATTCGCGTGTCAGAAGAAAGCGGATGGGGCATATTAATTTGGCGGCGCCCATTGTCCATATTTGGTTCTTTAAGGCAATGCCATCCAGGTTAGGTACGCTTCTGGGGATGAAGACAACATCTTTGGAAAGGATTATTTATTTTCAAGACTATGTTGTAATTGATACCGGGAGTACTCCTCTAAAAGAGTATCAAATGCTCAGTGAAGAGGAATATAAAACGACCAAGGAGAAGTATGGTGAACAGTCTTTCAAGGCAGGGATGGGTGCTGAAGCGATACGAACACTATTGCAAAAGCTTGATTTGGTTGCACTGTCAAAAGAACTTCGTGAGGAACTGAATCAAACTAAATCCAAACAACGCGCGAAAGAAATAATTAAAAGACTTGAGATAGTAGAAGCATTTAGAGACTCAGGAAATAAAACCGAGTGGATGGTCCTCAGTGTTGTTCCCGTTATTCCGCCAGATTTAAGGCCGTTGGTTCTATTAGAAAGTGGGAATTTTGCAACGTCTGATCTTAATGATCTTTACAGGAGGATTATTAATAGAAATAATCGGTTAAAAAAGTTAATCGATCTGAATGCGCCTGAAGTAATTATTAGAAACGAAAAAAGAATGTTGCAGCAGGCAGTTGATGCCCTGTTTGATAACACAAGGGGAAAACGTCCTGTGTTGGGCAGTAATAACAGGCCTTTAAAATCATTAACCGATATGATAAAGGGTAAGCAGGGGCGTTTCAGGGAAAACTTGCTTGGAAAAAGAGTAGACTATTCCGCACGTTCAGTCATTGTGGTAGGTCCTGAGTTGAAATTACACCAATGCGGTTTACCAAAGAAAATTGCATTGGAATTATTTCAGCCATTTATTATACGAAGATTAAAAGAACTTGGGCTTGCAGATACGATAAAGAGTGCAAAGAAAATGTTAGGGCGCAAGGACAAAGAAGTTTGGGATATCCTTGACGAAGTAGTTAAGCGGCATCCCGTGCTGCTCAATAGAGCGCCAACGTTACATAGAATGGGTATTCAAGCCTTTGAGCCTATACTCGTTGAGGGAAATGCAATTAAATTGCATCCATTGGTTTGCCGTGGTTTTAATGCAGATTTTGACGGCGATCAGATGGCTGTCCATCTTCCACTTTCAATTGAGGCACAGGCAGAAGCTATTACTTTAATGTTATCTACGAACAATATATTTTCCCCAGCTTCAGGCGAACCGATTATAACACCAACGCAGGACATTGTTTTGGGGTGTTCTTATCTCACTATGAGTCCAATCGAAGAGTCTGAGGGGAAGCTTCAAAGGTTTAGTGATCCCGACGAGGTGATATATGCGTTATCTGTAAAAAAAGTAAAATTGCATACAATGATTGAGATAAGGCTGAAGCAAACAAAGATTATTAAGGATAAAACTGGCGCTGAAGAACCTAAAAATGGTCTATGCAAAACGACAGTCGGGCGTGTTATTTTCAATAGTATATTACCGGAAGGAATGCCCTTTTATAATTACTCATTGGATTTGAAGGGTATTAGCAAAATAATTCAAGATTGTTATAAACTCCTGGGCAGGGAAAAAACAATTGTTTTATTGGATGATATTAAAGAGACTGGTTTTAAAGCATGTACTAAAGCAGGCCTCTCATTTGCGATAACGGATATAAAGATGCCGGCGAAGAAGCAGGAAATTATCGATAAAACTCAGGAAGAGATTGAAAGAATACAAAAATTATACCGAAAAGGAATTATCACGGAAGGTGAAAGATATAATCAGATTATAGATATGTGGACATACGCCGGTGAAAGGGTTGCCGAGGAGATGTTGAGTGAGCTTAAAGACGATGTAAGAGATGGGAAACCCTATTTGAATCCGGTGTACTTAATGTCTGCGTCGGGTGCAAGGGGTAGTTCGCAACAGTTAAGGCAGCTTGCAGGTATGCGTGGTTTGATGGCAAAACCTTCGGGAAAGATTATCGAAACCCCTATAAAAGCCAATTTTAGAGAGGGTCTGGGTGTACTTGAATATTTTAGTTCTACTCATGGAGCTAGAAAAGGATTGGCTGATACTGCTTTGAAGACCGCAGATTCCGGTTATTTAACACGTAAATTAGCGGATGTTGCTCAAAACGTAGTGATAACAGCACAAGATTGCGGTACTACAAATGGTATTACCAAGAGTGTTATTTACCGCGGAGAAAAGGTTGAGGTGCCTTTAAGTAAGGCCATAACAGGGCGTGTTGCGAGGAACAATATTGTTGATTTGGTAAAAGACGAAGTAATAGTGAAAGAAAACGAATTAATTACCGAAGAAAAAGCAAAGAGGATTGAGGCCTTAGGGTATGAGAAAATTAAAGTCAGGTCGGCCTTGACTTGTGAACTATCATTGGGACTTTGTGTAAAATGCTATGGAATGGATTTGTCGAGAGGGAAATTGGTTGAAGAAGGTATGGCCGTTGGAATTATTGCGGCACAATCGATTGGTGAGCCTGGTACGCAGCTTACCATGAAGACATTCCATATTGGAGGTACTGCTACACGTTCTGTAGAAGAGTCTGAAGTAAAAGCAAAACGAGCTGGGATAGTAAAGTATAACAATTTGAATGTAGTAAAAAATCCACAAGGGAAAAATGTTGCTATTAATGCAAACGGGGAAATCCTGCTTATTGATTCCAAAGGGAGACAAATTGATAAACATACGGTGGTTCTTGGAGCGGAAGTATTGGCAAAGGAGAACGATAGCGTTGTTGCACATCAGATATTGACCAAGTGGGATCCACATATGATCCCAATATTGACTGAAATGTCTGGTAAAATACGCTTTGAAGATATTGTGATTGGTAAGACCATGAGGCAGGAATCAGATGCTTCAGGTGTAAAAAGAAAAGTGATTATGGAACATAAAGGAGATTTGCACCCGCAAATCATTATTGAAGATGAAACGGGTAAAATTTTAGGTCTATATCCAATTCCGGAAAAAGCACATATCGAAGTTGAAGAGAGTGAGAAAGTTACTGCTGGTACATTACTTGCGAAAACACCGAGAGAAGTTTCCAGAACAGAGGATATTACTGGTGGTTTACCAAGGGTAGCTGAAATTGTTGAGGCTAGAAAGCCCAAAGATCCTGCTGTGATGAGCGAAATCGATGGTATTGTCGAGGTGGGTGAAAAGCGTCGTGGAAAGCGTACGATATTGGTAAAGAGCGAAACAGGTATGGAAATAGAGCACCTTGTGCCTCGTGGTAAACATTTAAGGGTACATCGCGGTGACCGCATTAAGGCTGGCAGTCCGCTTGTGGAAGGACCTCTCGTATTACAGGATATTTTAAGAATAAGCGGCGAAGAGGAACTTCAAACCTACATGTTGAAAGAGGTTCAAAACGTTTATCGCTCTCAGAATGTACCAATAGACGACAAGCACATTGAGATAATTATTGCTCAAATGCTGAGAAAGGTAAAAGCGGACGATGTAGGCGACACGTCTTTTTTACCCGGACAAGTTGTCGACAAATTTAGATTTAAAGAAGAAAACAAAAAAATCATTGAAAAAGGTGGTAAACCTGCGACGGCAAAACCGATGCTGCTGGGGATAACCAAGGCATCCATACAATCTGACAGCTTTATATCTGCGGCTTCGTTCCAGGAAACTACTAAAGTTCTGACTAGGGCAGCGCTGGAAGGCAAGACCGATGGATTGGTTGGATTAAAGGAAAATGTTATCCTTGGACATCTGGTGCCGGCAGGTACCGGTTATAAGTCATACTATTCACTTACTGCAATGCCAACTGAGGCAGTTATTTCAAAGGAAACAGAAGAACACGAAGATAAAGAACTCACTACATCAACCCAATAGAGGTGGGAGGAAAAATGCCAACGATAAACCAATTAATCAGAAAGGGAAGAAGGGGTACAAAAGGTAAGACTAAGAGTCCTGACTTAGAAAAGTGCTCTCATAAGAAGGGGGTATGTCTTCAGGTTATGACGAGGACTCCTAAGAAACCTAATTCTGCGCTAAGAAAAGTAGCTAGGGTAAGGTTGTCAAACGGTAGAGAAATAACGGCTTACATTCCTGGCGAAGGACATAACTTGCAGGAACATTCGATTGTGCTGGTTAGGGGAGGTCGGGTAAGAGACCTGCCTGGTATTAAATATCACATCATTCGCGGAACATTGGATTGCGCGGGGGTTGATGGCAGAAGGCGTTCTCGCTCTAAATACGGAACAAAGACCCCAAAATAGGTTTTAAAGAAGGAGAATGTAGTTTATGGCACTAGCATATAAGAGTACAGAGGTATTCCTGCAACCAGACGTAAAATATAAAAGTAAACTGGTTTCAAAATTTATTAATTCCCTTATGCGAAAAGGGAAAAAAAGCGTTGCCGAAGGAGTATTTTATAGAGCAATGGAAGTTATAGAAAAAAAGATAACGGATGTTACACCATTAGAGATGTTTGAAACAGCCGTGAATAATGTGAAACCGTTAGTAGAGGTTCGCTCAAAGCGTGTCGGTGGTGCGACATATCAGGTACCCGTAGAGGTCCCAAAACAAAGGCAATTATCATTGGCGTTTCGTTGGATAATAGACGCTGCAAAGGGAAAAAAGGGGCGTCCCATGTTCCAGAGATTGGCGGATGAATTGGCAGATGCATATAAAAAACAAGGAATAGCCATAACCCAGCGGGAAAATACACACAAGATGGCTGAGGCTAATAAGGCATTTGCACACTTTGCATGGTCAAAATTTTAGTACAGGAAGTTAAATAATATGAATATTGAAAAAATGAGAAATTTTGGTATCGCAGCACATATTGATGCTGGTAAGACGACTACTTCAGAGCGTATTTTATATTATACTGGAAAGTCGTATAAGATGGGTGAAGTTCATGATGGTACTGCGGTAATGGACTGGATGGAAGAAGAACAAAAACGTGGAATCACCATCACGGCAGCAGCAACAACTTGCGCTTGGAACGATTACCAATTTAATTTGATTGATACGCCCGGCCATGTGGATTTTACTATAGAGGTAGAACGATCACTTCGTGTGTTAGACGGGGCTATTTGCGTATTCTGCGGCGTAGGCGGTGTTGAGGCACAATCTGAAACGGTGTGGCGTCAGGCAGATCGATATGGCGTACCTAGAATATGTTTCGTAAATAAGATGGATCGAATAGGCGCAGATTTTATGAAGGTCGTTGGTGAAATTAACGAGCGATTGGGAATAAAAGCGATACCTATTCAGATTCCCCTTGGCAGAGAACAAGAATTTAAAGGTGTTATTGATCTTGTGAATATGAAGGCTATAGTATACTCAGACGATGTTGATAAATTAGGAGTGAATTTTTCGATAGAAGAAATTCCTGCTGAATATAAAAAAGAAGCTGAAAAACAACGAGAAAAGATGATCGAAGGACTCGCAGAACAGGTGGATTTCTTGACTGAGAAATTTTTAAATGGCGAGAAAATCACAAATGATGAGATAAAAAAGGCCATCCGAGAGGGTGCGATTAATTTAAAACTTGTGCCTGTCATGTGCGGTTCCGCATTTAAGAAAAAAGGAGTTCAACCGTTACTTGATGCAGTATGTGATTACTTGCCATCTCCACTCGATAGAAAATCAATTGTGGGTACGAATCCTTATACAGACGAAGAAATATCGCGAAAACCCCTTCCCGATGAACATTTCAGTGCCCTTGCTTTCAAAATTGCGTCAGATAAACACGGCGACCTGACATTTATAAGGGTATATTCTGGGAAAATAACTTCTGGTGAAAGGGTAATAAATTCTGGTAGAGATAAAAAGGAATTAATTAGCCGCATATATAAGATGCACGCTAATACTAGAGAGCAAGTAGATTCATTATCTGCAGGTGAAATTGGTGCAGTAATTGGTCTGAAATATACGGTCACAGGTGATTCCTTGAGCGATTCAGATCACCCTATAGTTCTTGAGAAGATGGAATTCCCCGACACTGTTATATCAATGGCAATAGAGCCAAAAACAGATGCCGAAAAAGAAAAATTAGGAGTGGCTTTGTCAAAATTAGCAAAAGAAGACCCTACATTCAAAGTTCAATTGGACAAAGAGACTGGGCAGATGATTATCTCTGGTATGGGTGAGTTGCATTTGGAAGTAATTAAGAATAGGATGTTGAGTGAATACAAAGTAGATGCCAATGTAGGGGCTCCAAAGGTATCTTACAGAGAAACTATAGGTAAAAAGGTTGAAGTTGAAGGTAAATTTATTCAACAGACAGGTGGTCACGGTCAATTTGGACATGTGTGGATCACATTGGAACCTTTTAAAGGGGAAGAACCTGTAACTTTCATTGACGATATCAAAGGTGGGAAGATTCCAAAGCAGTTTATAAGATCTGTAGAAAAAGGGATTAGAGAGACTGCGGCAACTGGTGTTGCAGGGGGATACACGCTTATAGATATAAAAGTTACGTTAACAGACGGCTCAACCCACCCAGTGGATTCTTCCGATTTGGCTTTTTTTACTGCGGCGAGTATTGCACTAAGAAAAGGCGTTGAAATGGCAAAGTCAATATTGCTAGAGCCGATAATGGCTTTGGAAATTGTGGTTCCTGAACAGTACATGGGTGATGTGATTAGTGAAATTCATAGCCGCAGGGCGAATATCCTTGAGATGGGTACAAGAGGTGGGCTAAGGATCATTAAGGGTGATGTGCCCCTTGCAGAAATGTTTGGGTACTCAACTGTATTGCGATCAATTACACAAGGTAGAGGTACATTTACTATGGAACCATTAGAATACAGACCTGCGCCTGCAAAGGTATTCAGTAGTGTGGCATAACATAATTTTCGGATAAATAATCGGAGGTTTTTACGATGGGTAAAGAGGTATTTAAGCGGACGAAGCCGCATGTGAATGTAGGGACGATAGGGCATGTGGATCATGGGAAGACGACGTTAACGTCTGTGATAACGCATGTATTGGCTAAGCAG
>JAHFOY010000082.1 GCA_023261485.1 Planctomycetota bacterium | reverse complement strand
GCAGGCGGGAAGGCTTTGTTTGAAGATTTAGGCATACAGCTTTCCAGCGTTCAGCTAACTGACCTTGGCAGGGCAAAGAAGGTGGTTGTCGATAAGGATACGACAACGGTAGTGGAGGGGGCTGGTGATCCAAAAGAAATCCAGGGAAGAATTTCACAGATCAAGGCAGAGATATGCACAACCACTTCCGACTATGATCGCGAGAAATTACAAGAACGGCTCGCAAAACTTTCCGGTGGGATTGCGCGTATTAATGTTGGCGCTGCCACAGAGGCAGAAATGAAGGAAAAGAAGTCCCGTGTGGAGGATGCGGTACATGCCACCAGAGCCGCTGTGGAAGAGGGTATCCTGCCTGGCGGCGGGGTTGCTTTAATAAGGGCGTCAAAGGTGCTGGAGTCAGTGCAAACCAAAGGAGATGAGAAGACCGGCGTAAATATCGTTCGGATGGCTATCGAAAGGCCCATACAGCAGATTGTTGAGAATGCCGGTCTGGAAGGCGCCGTCATATTACAGAAGGTGAAAGAGGGTAAAGGTAATTTTGGGTATGATGCTTTTGGTGAAAAATATACGGACATGGTGGAAGCCGGTATCGTAGATGCATCAAAAGTCGTAAAAACAGCATTACAAAATGGCGCAAGTATTGCGGCCTTACTCTTAACGACCAATGCCGTCATTGGAGAAATTCCGGAAGAGAAGGAATCGGCTGAAATGCCACCGTGCGGACATAGACATTGATTTAATTATTGCTTATATTAAAAAAAAAGGCGTTGGACTGTTCGAGTCCAACGCCTTTTTTTATTGATATGTATTTTAATTTATGTTTGATTTACCCCCTGCTGCATCGAAAGAAACCCAAGGCTGTCTTCTGAAACATCCAAACCGCTTTGACTTTGTTTTATAACGCTTCTCATATTCTTTTTGATTTCCCATCACCTTTCTCTCCTTCCAAAAATTTTTAGAAGAAGTTTAGACGATGCAGTATTGAGTTTGCGATGTTATTAGTGCAACCACTTAATAAAGGGGCGTTTCTTTGGCATACGTTTTTTGTGTGCGAGCTAAAGAGAAAATATTTCTTGTAGATAGGGTATATTCTACCTTTTAAATAAGCGTTTTCTGGAAGAAAAAGTAACGTGAGAAAATAGTTAGCGTTTATTTTTTTCCTCTATTCAACCAGTCGCATCCTAACATTAGTAAGGGTCTTCTCGTAATAGAGTGGGTAAATTTGTATTTCCTTTCCCAATATTAACAACATGATGGTATGCACATTGCGCCCTGATACGCCGCTGCCTTTCAATGCACATGATGCTGGTTTGTAGAAAGGAGGTAATAATATATCTATGTGATTGAATAGCAACACAGCAACCTTGACGTTAGCATAACTGTGTGAAAAGTTTAAATGAAGTTAACATATTGGAAGGAAGGAGGTACGAATGTCTATCAATAGCATTAGTGGAGGTATGCCCAGGGTTTCATCCGGAGCCAGCAGTAAAATGAAAGAGGCTATGTCGAACATTCGCCAGCAACGACCGCAGGAAGGGGTTTCTCAGGGAGTAACTCCTGTGCAGACCTTGCAGAATAGCTATAATTTACTGGATTTACTGGGCAAGACGGACAAGAAATCTAAGTCGCAGGGCGAGGATGGAATACTTTTTGACACATACGCCTGAGGCTACATATGCTTGAGCCTCTCTTTTGAGAGGCGGGCAAATATATTCAGCAGTAAGTTCAAAAGGATACGAGGGAAGGCAGCTCGCTCCCAGACCTTCCCTCCTCATCCATCCATAAGTGAGGTAGTCCTATGTCCAAAAGCCACTGAACACCATTATTCTCTTTCAGCATGGCTATTGTGGAAGTGCTACCAGCAACCAAACACTGTTCGGCTATTACGCTTACAGAAGATAGGCCACGCACAGGCCATCCGGTGAACGGGTTTATGATGTGACAGTAGCGTCTTCCATTTCTATTGATGTATCTCTCGTAGTCGCCACTGGTTGCCAAAGAGCCTCTTTCGATATTTATGGTTGCTATCGACGTCTCAGGTATTCTGGGGTGACGTATTTCAATGCGCCAGGGTTCGCCATTGGGGTTAGGGCCAATTACGTGAATGTCGCCTCCCAAATCTACCAGCCCATAATTAATCCCTTGATTTTTACAAACAGATGCTACCCTATCAGCAGCATACTCCTTACAAATCCCACCGAAATCAAGCTCCATACCGGGTAGTGCGAAGATTAGCTTGGGAGCTTTCCATATAACCTTTTCCAAACCTACAAACGGCAAAAGCTGATCAATTATTCCATTACCTGGCAGGCAGGTAGATGAAAAATCCCAGGCTTTGCGTAGAATTCCGGATGAAATGTCGAACATTTTATCGCTTTTTTGATAACAAGCGTAGGCGTAATCTAACAGGGCAGACGTCTCTTCATCGACCTCAATGCTAGTGCCTTGTTTCGCCGCACGATTCATTTTAGAGAGAACGCTGTCCGCGCGGTATCTTGAGTAGCGTGCCTCTATTCTGAGGACTTCAGAGATTGCATATTGAGCGATTTTGCTGCCTCTATTCCGGGTGGCGTATATGTGTAGTATGCACGAAGTTCCCATCGCGCAAAAGGGGAAACTGAATAGTTTAAGCATGGTTGCAATTTGGTGTATCTTTAATGTTCAACTCTGCCAGCGTGAGTTTGTTATACAAGTAGCACTATTGTGGGCATAATTGGTAAAATGATAATATTAACAATTAAAAGCAAGGACATTAAAATAAGTAATGACTATCTATCTTTGGAGATGTGGATAATTGGGAACAATTTACACTATTTACAAGCCTGATTGTCAGGGGACAATGGCATCTATCACTTTTTTGATTGCTTCGGGATCGTTAGAAAAATCGACAGATACAATACGAAGATCCTTAACTTGCAAAAGGGTAATCGCATTTGACGTAGAAGGAAAACCCTTTGAAACTGAATCATCCTTATCAACCAGGATTACATAAGGGAGTTTACGCATCTTTGGAAGGGCAAGAGATTTGGTAACAATGCTGGGCATACCGCTTATATTCGCAATATAAACAGTGTGATGGTTTGATAAATAACCAGCATTAACATTTTCCAGGGCTGCTTCCATAATTTTATTTGACGTCCTGCTCTTACCAAATACGATAAGTTGTAATGATTTGTCTGCCTTATGGCTTTCTCCATGTTGGTCTTCAAGTATAAATGGTGGTAACCTGGTTCCAACAATAACTGGTTCTCCATGGACTATACCACCAAAAAGAAATAAGAAGAGAATTAGCAGCACATATTTACATTTCATTATTTGTATCCCCTCTTGAAATATGTAATCTTGATCTAACCACTTGAACCCGATTATAACATGTTGCTGTAAATATTCAATCCATAAGAGGGGGCTGGTCTTTTGAGCAATACAAACCATATAACCATTCTAAAAACGAATTAAACTTGACACAACGCTAAATATTTGTAAATATCCAGTCATTGTTATTTATCCTGAGTTGCTGAGAAAATAGCAGGTAGAAGTTGGCGCTTACTGTATGGTTGCTTTTTGATGGTGATTGGCAAATTTCGATTATGCACACCAATTCAACCAATAAGACCGATTTAACCGACTTAACCAATTGAACTAATTTTAAAAACTTCTGCAAAATTGTTTGTGCAGGGGAGGAATCAATACATTGTTGTGGGTATTCGCTCAAAAAAGTACAATTTTTTCGTACCCTCTATAAATACATAAGAATCATTTTTGAATTTAACTTGCCATAAATAAACCGTGCAATCTATTTACAAAGTAATAGTAATATTTCTTTTTTGTTTCTTATGGCTCACGCCTCTCTATCCAGAGTCAATACAGGGTAGCATACAAGAAATCATTGACAACAGCACATTTGTTAGAATTCAGAAACCTTTTGCTGTACGCACAGATAGAAAGACCCTCGAGTGCTTTACTGAACATGTCGAAGAACTTTCAATGTGTGAGAAGGGTTGTAATAAAAAGGAGTTGATATTGGAAGCCAAAGGAGATAATAGGTATGGCATTCAGATTCCATCAGCATACGCTACGGGGGAGTTTGCATTGGTTGAACGACAACCAAACGAAGTAATCTATATGGGACACGGCAGTGCCGCTGTGATATTTAATTTTTCTGGATGTGTAATACTCGTGGTTGACTATGCAACACGGACCGATGAGAAAGGGTCTTATGAAGAAGTGAGAACGTCTGTCTACTTGAAGTTCGACAATCCACTTCTTGCAGTTCTGGCCAAAGCGGCAAGCCCATTCGTGAATTATAAATTGGATAAACTCATAACCGAATTTTCAACGAAGACCAAAGAGGTGGTGGAGTACTCTTATGCAGCCGGGAAAAGCGCACAGTAAGAGGCGCAAAATTATTTTAAATGCTTATTGAATCCTCCTATACTCCTCTTTTGCAAAGAGGAATATAGGAGATTTGAAAATGAAGCTAAAACCTCTCCAAAAAACAGGGTATTTTTTTAGAATATGGATAGTAATGATTCTCAAGTAGTTGTTAGTGAAACTGCTGACAAAAGTTTTTTAAGAGAACTCATAGAGGCCAATGTCACCAGACGATTAATTCCTAAAGGACTAAGTTGGTTTGGTTGTATGGGGGGATTGTCCCTCGTTGCTTTTATAATCCAGTTAAGCACAGGGATATTTCTTATGTTTTATTTTATTCCAAATATCAGGGAGTCTCTTGCCAGTATCCAGCATGTAAGCCATAGTGTTCCCTACGGGTGGCTTATCCAACGCATACATGCCATTGGACCGCATATTATGGTTGGAATGGTATTTAGTCATATGCTCCGCATACTCTTTAAAGGAATTTATAGACACCCGCGAGAGATGCATTGGGTGTCAGGGGCATGCCTGCTTATTTTGACTTTACTCATGTATTACACAGGAAGTTTGTTGACTGCACACAATGTTAACGGACACCATCCCATTCATTTGACGCGCATATATGCCACACATGTGGCAGGTATCCCGCTGTCTATGGCACTATTTATGGGTATACATTTTTTTATGGTTAGAAAAACAGGTATTTTTGAATCACTATGAAAGACTACACAAAAAACAAGAGCCCTGAAATGTTGGAACCATTTTTTCCCAACGAACTATTCAGACACATCATCGTTTCTTGTTTTTTGGTTGTTGTTGAATTAATTGCCATTATCATATTCCCGCTGCCATTTAAATTAACCAGCAAGCCTGACTCTATTCCTTGGTTTCTTTTACCGCTTTACAAATTAAATAAACTCATTCATAGCGAGGTTGTATTTATTTCTCTGGTAGTTGTGTGCGCCTTATTATTTGTTTCATGGCCGTACCTCATACCTGATGGCAAAGGAGAACACCACAACCTATGGCAAAGGCCAATTCCTTTTGCAATCGTTGTCATCACAATTATCTTTGTAATTACAGTATGTATTTTAAATCTTTAAAATTACTCCAAATATTTCTTTCCATTCTCTTTCTAGCCTCCTGTTTTATTCCTTGCGGTTGTAATGTCTATCCTGAGTTGGCTGAGAAAGGACTAAAGTCTCCGCCATCTGAGCGGTGTAGCGAGTGCCACAGAGATATTTATAACGAATGGCGGGATTCACCTCATGCCCATAGTTTTACTAATGTTGCATTCAAAGAAGAAACGAATGAATATCAGTTTACCTTTTGTATAGGATGCCACGCGCCTGAGACTATTTTTACAGACAAAAAGATTGAACCACGCAGTAAGAATCTGGCGGAGGGGGTAAACTGTAACAGTTGCCACCTGAATGACTGCAAATTGAGCGGCCCTACGCCGGCATATGGGCCGCATCCTATCGCAGAAAAGAATGCATTCTTTAGAACAAGCGAATTGTGTGGGAAATGTCATTTGGGTACATTTAACGCGTGGCAGGTATTGCATGTATCTGGGGACAAAAAGACGTGTCAAGACTGTCACATGCCTGCCATAAAGCGCAAACTTATTCAGAATGACCCGTGGCAAAAGATACATTCAAAAAGGGAGGGGAAGCAGCATCTTTTCTCATGCCGGACTTCATTTAATAATAATGAAAATTCACTAAAATTGTCATTTATAAAAGTAACACAGTCCAAAGGCAAAATTGAAGGTGTGCTAAAATTAGAAAATACGGACATTCCACACAGCATACCTACAGGGGATTATGGATACCGAGAGGTTGTGGTAACGATAGAATTACAGGATGAGACAGGGCGGGTTGAAGATTCTAAAAGGGAAAGCCTGTTTGTTGAGATGAAAACTGCTTTAAAATACAAGGAAAACAGAGATATCCCCTTTTGCTTTGATTGGAGTAAGGATTCATATGCGTTAAAGGCAAATATGATTCGAACCTCTTTCAACAAAGACTCGAATATCTTACTGGCTGAAACGACTTATAAACCATAGCATCATGTTTGCCAAAGTAAAAAAATCAAATAAAAGGATCGCAATTAAACTTGCAATATTTTCAGCAGTGGCCGCAGGAACAGTTGTTTTTACGCTGCTCTTTACTGCAACAAGGCCAAAGCACATACAATATTGTGCAAAATGCCACAATAATGTCTCGCTGCCCATCTCATTTGATAATACCTGTAAAAATCCGCTATCAAAAGATGTCACCTGTATTGAGTGTCATACCCATAAAAATAAAGGTACCTCTGTGATGGCTGTAGAGATAAGAGACGAACATTGTACTACTGAATCATGCCATCCCTTAGATAAATTGACAGAGAAATCAGTTCCATATAAAACTATTAAACCATTTCAGCACAAAACACACTGTGTATCAAACCGCAACCAAATTACCGAAAATCTCAAACCGAGATGCATCTCCTGTCATGCCAGCCTTGGTGGTGACAAACATTTTGGTATAGATGAAAAGACATGTAATACATGTCATTTTATAGATACCCAAAAACCTCTCTATACCCAAGACAAAATGCCTATCTCTGAATGTATTCTATGTCACGATCATGTCAAAAAGACGGTTGATATCTATGATAAGACTTTCAATCACGATACGTACGAAGGAAATAAAAAAGTAAGTTGTACCGATTGTCACTTTAATACTATTCAGGGGAATGGGAAGGTGGATAAGCAAAGTTGTTATCAGTGCCATTCAACGATTGCAAATAATTTTAATAGTGCATCCGATATGCATTACAACCATATTGTTAAGCGTAAAACTACCTGTACCCCATGCCATACTTCTGTTACGCATGGTTGGATTAAGTTGTGTAGCGAAAATCAAAGATCCGATCAACTTCTTACTCCCGCCGCAGATTATAATGTTCAAAATATGATTATGATGGGGGTAGGTGGTGTGGGTGTCAAATGCGAGCCTGACCCGATGTACCTCGCAACATTAAACTGTTCTGCATGTCATAAAGATAAACAACGGTATGCAAACGTAACATCGGAGACATGTAATAATTGTCATGAAAAAGGGTTTGATAAAATTCTGTCCGAACAGATGTGTTTTATAACATCAGAGATGCGGTTGTTAAAAAATCTGCTGACAAAGGCTAAAGGGCAGCATATTATCAATACTAACCGCGTTATTAATGAAGCACAAACTAACTTTAATCTCATCAAGGAAGACGGCAGTCTTGGCGTCCATAATATCAAATACGTGAAAGCTTTATTGTACTATAGTATCACAAATTTAAGGCAAATTGTAAAATAGACATTACGATGAAACCCAAATTACAATTCATTTTTTTCATAGGCATATTTTTATTACAATCGTTATCGTGGGGAGATGATAATTATTTAATCAAATCAGATACGTCCCCATTTCCAAGCGAGTCTTGCATAGACCGATGCCACGTGAACTATAGGGCGTATCGTGCTGTATACCAAGGAGAGGTTTTCAGGCATAAGACCCATTCCCCAAATCAAAGATTGG
Source organism: Planctomycetota bacterium (assembly GCA_023261485.1). GTDB lineage: Bacteria > Planctomycetota > Brocadiia > Brocadiales > Brocadiaceae > Wunengus. Next base: position 5,034 of record JAHFOY010000082.1, on the reverse strand, counting down.
AGTGCAGTCAATGCCACAATAACGACGCAGTAAACACAAAAACACACGGCGGTCTTGTTATTAAACAGAAAGATTGTATGTTCTGCCATCATAAAGAACCAAGCGACGAAGATTGTCAGAAATGTCATGCCGATGTGAAAGACTATATGAACGGAAATATCCAGAACTTAGTTGTCAAAATATCAGATTGGATGTCTCAGGCCGTTTCCTGTAAGAATTGTCATAAGCTGAAAGCGGATGGTACTGCATTTAAAGCCGTACGTGAATATTGTACAGAATGCCATAACGAAGATTATGGATTATTGTACGATGCATGGAAGGAGACGTTGGACAGTAAAATCAAAAAATTCAGCAAAGACGATACAAATATTATAAACATGCAAAATCCTTTAAGATTAGTCCAATCATATGGAATGCACAATTTTCGCTTATCACTAATACTCCTAAGGTCAATTGAACAATAAACTATCGGTAAATTATGATCGAAGAATGTGCATATTCCCATGAAAAAAAGGATAACATTGTAAGATTAGAGCCTCCAATCCAGTGACAATTTTAAATTACGACATAAAAATTACGTAAAAGGCTTACACTTATTTCATAACTCCTTTAAGAATAAAGACAGGTTGAAAAAAAATAATGGAAAGACCCTTTTTTAAAAGAGTTATTTTAGCCTTGGGAGCGGCGTTATTCATTGTATTGATTACCAGCGATGCATGGGCCATTCCCGTCTTTGCCAGGAAGTACCAGACGACCTGCTCTACCTGCCACTGGGCAACCTTTCCAGCGCTCAATCCTTTTGGCAAGGCTTTCAAAGCTAATGGCTACAGATTTCCGGAGGACGATGAGGTATTCCTGAAAGATAGCCCTGTGGCATTAGGTGGAGAGGCATGGAGGAGAATATTCCCCAATATTGTCTTGCCCTCAACGATATCTCATTTAGTTCCCATAGCATTGCTAGCTGAAACAGATTTTACAGTTAATCCAAGGATCTCTGGCGGTACAACAGCTTTTGATGGTGCTATAAATTTGGAATTACTCACTGGCGGAACGCTAGGAGAGAGTCTTTCTTGGTTTGGGACTGCACAACTCTATGAAAACAATGGATCAACCTTAAGTGAGGCAAGCGTGGAACGTTTATTTTGCATCTATAGCCCCACACTTTTGGGGGAAAAGGGACTGTTTAACGTACAATTCGGGAGATTTGAACCCCGTGCAATACCCAGGTCTGAGCATCTATCCATTATTGGTACAGCCCCATACCTCTTTAGTACTTGGGCTATCCTGCCCACGGCCAATTTTACCGCCTTCTTTCCAAATCAGAACGGGGTGGAATTCTTCGGTGGCAAGAATGGGACAAAGGGCAATGGCGGCTTTTCTTGGGCGTCAGGCATTGTAAACAGCGAGGACCAAAAAAATGCTATGGATATGTGGGATACACCAAATCAGGTAAACTATGGCGATGAAATCGTGTCAAATACCAAAACACAGGTTCAAAGTGCTGATAATCCATTTGACGTGAATAATAGCAAGGACTATTACGCCCGCATCTCCTATAAGATAGGTGGCATGGGTGTGCTGGGGGGTGGTGCAGTAGAGGAGTCAAAAAAAACTACTGAAAACTGGCAAGAGAAGTCCCTCACTCTTTCTAGCTTCTTTTACAGAGGAAATGCAGGATTCTTTAATGACCCGGTTGGTGGAACAGGATGGCATTCCGAAGGAAACCACTTCTGGCGATATGGTATGGAAGCCGACTTCTCCTGGTGGAACTTTAACTTCTTTGGGGCTGCGACCTATTTCAGAGACAGGACAATGAATGATGTGACCATAGGGAGTGAAAGTGGCAGTAACTTTGATGCCGACCTCTATACTGCAGAACTCAGATGGGTAGCCTTACCATGGGTTATCCCGGCAGTTCGCTTTGAGAACATGAACCCGTCTTACGATGCCGGGGACATCGACAGCTTTAACCGTTACAGTACTGACATTACTGTCCTTATCAGGGCAAACGTAAAATTTGTTATTGGTGCTGCTTTTACAGATGGAGGCGCCCCAAAGTCACCTTTTTTTGATGATGTCTACAGGATGGGTATGATAATAGGATTGTAGTAAGCGGTTGACTTTTAACAGCCCAATCCATGGAAATCAAGGATAAGTAAATAAGATGTCAAAAAATGCTTTTTTGCTCCTCCTTATTTCTCGTGGGAATGTTGTACTAGCGAAAATATCAAAGGCGTAGATTATTATAGGTGTTTTGTTAATGATAAAGTTTATAACTGTTGTGCTTAGTTCAATTTTGAGCTTCTCTGTCATTGTGAATGGGGACACAATAACTCTGCGAAAAGTTAATAAAAATGTAGAACTTAGAATAATTGGTATTACGGATAAATATATAAATGTTGTAATATCGAAAAAAGCATTAAAGTCCTTAGATATAAGATGCTTTAAAGATGGCGAGTTTCCTGATTCGATTTTTCTGAAAGTTATAAACACAGCTATAGATTGTAAGGTTAAAGAAGCAGCAGGCGATTCTATTCAGGCGCTGATTCCTACCTCTGAGATCTCTTCACTTCAGGCATTTTTTCAGGCCGACGATAAACAGAACAAAACAGTTCCAGCCGAAAGATCACAGACAAGGGGCATAAATTCCGAAGAAAATGAAATACCTCCATTGGAGGCAGAAATACAGGAACCTCCAGCGTCCGAGAAAGAAGTCGTCGTAGAAAATAAAATAGTTGATAACATAAAGTTAGATCCTGAAGAAAAAAAGTGTAAAGATTATCGGCTGAGGAGTAAAAAGAATACGATTAAATACATAACGGATAAAGGCTACCTTCTTAGCGCTGAAACAGAAAGCGGGCATTCTGTACAGAAAATGGAGAATGAAAAACCACAGGAAAAAGGTACGGAAACGCCTTTAACAAATCAAATTTCTGAAAAGGATTATACGAAAAATAGCCTATCAAAAACAGGAGGGGAGGAAGGTGGGCTAAATGAAGTCGAAAAAATACAAAAAGAGAGTGGCGAAACGATTATACCGGACCGAAGACCCATAAACGACTCACTAAGTAAGGATCGCACAAAACCTGTTGAAGAAGATTTAAAGAAAGAAAAACCCCTTGATCCAAATCTTGGTAGAGTAGAAGCTCGTATACTTAAAGGTGGAAAGCCATTACCGAATTGTCAGGTAAAATTGCAAATGTTAGAAAAACATGGATGGATCACAAAATGGTATCGTCCAGTAAAGGAAACTATGGAATTTGAAACTACCACAGACAAGAAAGGGATATATTATTTTATGAATATGGCGCCGGGGCTATATAAATTGTACTGGAAACCCCCAACAGAATCTGCATGGATAAGGCGATTCAAGATAGAACCAGATGTGCTTATAGAGCCTGGAAAGTTAACTAATGCTAAAGACATTGAAACTTTGAAAAGGACAGCCGTAGGCGTTGCTCCCCACTAGTAAAGGATAAAAAAGCAATCTACGATCATCTATATTGTGCTAAAATTACTCTAAAAGGATAGAATTAATTGAGGTGAATAGAATGGATATAACTTCAACAATACCTTAATTTACATGATAAAACGGGAAACCAGCCCAATATCAAGGGGCTTATAATTTTAATCTTTTTCACCTTTACAATCTGAACCCTGGTTTGATAATATTAATCGTTAACGAGGATTGAGATTTAAAATATTATTGAGTCTATAAGTTTTATGAAATATTTGGGTTAAAGTTACATACAATCTTAAGACCAAAAAAAGAAATAGTGTATCAATCAATAGTGTATCAATCAATATGGTAAGTTTATGTCAATAACTAATCGTTACGAAAAATATCAATCTCCGCTTTCTGAACGTTACGCCAGTAAGGAGATGTGCTACATTTTTTCTGATCAATATAAATTCAGTACTTGGCGGAAACTCTGGATTGCACTTGCAGAGGCACAGCAGGAACTCGGATTAAAGACTATTTCAAACGACCAGATCGATGAAATGCGGCGCTTTCAGGATACAATAAACTTCGATGTTGCAAGGGAGTATGAGAAAAAATTCAGGCATGATGTTATGGCGCATGTCCATGCCTATGGTGAGCAGTGTCCAAAGGCAAGGCCGATTATTCATCTGGGTGCGACCAGCGCCTACGTCCAGGACAATACCGAGCTCATGCAGATGAAAGAAGGACTGCGTATTATCCTTGCCAAACTTGTAAACATTGTAAGTGTGCTTTCAAACCAGGCGATGAAATATAAAGACCTTGCAACTTTGAGTTTTACCCACTTCCAGCCGGCGCAACCAACGACATTGGGGAAACGGATTTGCTTATGGACACAGGATTTTATTTTTGATATTGAAGAGATCGAAATGCGGATTAAAGGATTGCAGTTCCACGGTGTAAAGGGGACTACGGGCACACAGGCCAGCTTTATGACGCTATTTCATAATGATACTGAGAAGGTAAAAAAACTTGACGAGCTTGTTACTAAAAAGATGGGATTTAATGGTTATTATCCTGTAACAGGGCAGACCTACAGCCGGAAAATTGATAGTCAGATTGTATTCAGCCTGGCGGGTATAGCGCAATCTTCCCATAAATTTTCCAACGACATGCGATTGCTTCAACACCTGAAAGAGGCGGAAGAACCATTCGAGGAAGAACAGATTGGTTCCTCGGCGATGGCCTACAAGCGAAATCCCATGCGTTGTGAGCGTATAGCCGCCATTGCACGTTATGTCCTTTGCAACTGTTTGAATCCCGCATTTACCGCCGCTGCCCAGTGGTTTGAAAGGACGCTGGACGATTCCGCCAACAAAAGAATTTCTGTCCCGGAGGCATTCCTTGCCATAGACGGCATATTGAATATTATGTTGAACGTTGCCTCAGGTTTCAGCGTTTATCCTTCTGTAATAAAGCGCCATCTTGCTGATGAGTTACCTTTTATGATAACCGAAAACATCCTTATGGAGGCTGTAAATGCCGGCGGAGATCGCCAGGAACTCCACGAAAAAATCCGCAGACATGCGATG
>JAHFOY010000081.1 GCA_023261485.1 Planctomycetota bacterium | reverse complement strand
TAACAGGTGTCAAGTGACACGTCATAATACGTCCGCCACTCGCCACGTGTCATTTGTCACCGTCTCTAAATATTTGATAAAACACGCCTTTTTTCACCAGCATAATAACACTTTGAGTATTCATGTCAATAGTTTTATTAGTTTAACGTTTATAATATTTAAGTAGCCACAGAGCGCACGGAGACCGCAGAGCGAGAATGGGGCCAGTATATTATTTCCATTGTCATTTCTGTGTCCTCAGTGTACTCTGTGGCAAAGAAGTTACCAAAGGCATGAATTATATTGATTATATAGTTCCATCTCCGTAAAATACGGCAAATTTCAACAAATCGTAGAGGATAATATTATGACTACACCCGTGAAACATTTTAAGCATCCTTATATTTCGATAAATAAGAAAATCAGAGATGGGGAACCCATTATAGCAGGAACGGGAATTAGAGTCCTTGATATAGCTATCAGACACGAACTCATGGGAATGTCGCCCGAAGATATTATAATTGCACTTCCTCATCTTACCTTTTCTCAAGTGCATGCCGCGCTCTCATACTATTACGATTATAAAAATGAGATGGACAAGAAATGGAAGAAATCGATAGAAAATATTGAAAAACTGAAAAAAGGCCGTCCTTCTATACCTGGAGAAAAAGGTTGGCAAGATTAAGGGTATACACAGATGAAAATGTTGATGTACAAGTTGCTGAGGGTTTGAGAAGACGGGGAATAGAAGCTTTTTCCGCAATAGAAAAAGGGATGATTGGAGCCGCCGATAGAGAACATTTCACGTATGCCTTTAAAATTCAGGCAGTCATTTTTACTCACGACCACCATTTTATTGAAATTGCAAAGGAATTAACGAATGGTGGAAAGACTCATTTCAACCCACCCCTGCCCCCTCCCAAGATGGGAATAGATTTGCTTCTGGCTATTCTCAGAAGATGGACAGGATTATTTCATCCGCTCATGGTGAGCGTTCGACTAAGCGCACACGTCGCAGGTTTGTCAAACCATCACGCCAAAGACTAACGACAAAGTCCCCTCTTGGGAGGGGATGAGGGGGTGGGTAAAGTCTCGCTTCCTAGGGATAAACAAGAAATTTTTGAAGTAAATCATATGAACGCTGTATGGCTGATTCACTTGAAACAAGATACGTTCGCTATTTTTATTGGCAGCATTACGGCTTTTGGAACTTACCGTGTATCGTGCAATAACGGAGCGGAGGGGATTTGATGCGGTGTAATTAACATAAAAATACCCGTTGTTTTTGTAGTCAGGATGGAACGCAAGCCCCAGCAGACCCAATTCACCGCCGGACGTTACTTTGTCCCGTATATCCAGGAAAGTCTTTGCAGACTTTACAGAAGGATTGTTTTTAAAAACATAAATTAATCCCTTTTGTGAGACAACGAATATCCTATTTGTTCCGTCATCAGTGTGTTGTAAATCCAGTGGGTTATCAAAGGAGAGCTTTTTGAAGGCGTTTTTTAATTTGTACTGTTTGTTTTCGTCAGCCACGGTGGCAAGGCATAGAGTGGAAAATGAAAACATAATTGTCAGGATAGATGCGACTTTCATGGTGAATACTTCTTTTAAATTTATTTCGGATTTTGTGCTTCGGGTTTCATCTCTTCCAACTTGTTCGGGGTAGGGTGAGGGGTGGCTGTGCCTTTTTTCTCTTCGACGAAGTCTCTTTTTTGTTCTTCTTTTTGTATACTTACCAATTTTATTTCAACAATATTTTCCTCGCTTTCCGGCATTTCTACTACCTGACTGATACTCTTAAAACCTGTTTTTATTACAAAAAGATCATACGTTCCTGCATCCAGTTCGTTAAATTCAAAAAATCCATCCGTATCAGAGAATACTACCTTGAAGGTATTTTTCCTTGCCTTTGTTCCTTTGAGCCGTACTCTCACAGACTCAATAGACTTCCCATTGATGGACTCCATTACGTATCCGGAAATCTTGCCTTTGGGCGGTTTTGTGTTAAACGACATTTCACTTCCGTAAGCAGTACCTGCGCTATTTTGTGCGGCAAGTCTGTAGTAATAGGTCGTTCCGGCCAGCAGTCCGCTAATAGGGCTGTTTATCTGAGCGGCATGCGAACTGACGTCCATGTTCACTATTGACGAAGTATGGCTATACGACTCGCTGCTCGTGCCGTATTGGAACCACGCCGTTGCTGATAAGCCCTCTGCATTTACAGTGCCCGTCAAAGTAGCAAAATCGGTTGCGATACCTGTTGCAGGACCTGTTATTACCGTAGGGGGATTATTGCCCTCAGAGCGGGTTATTGTTATCGTGGCTATTCCCGTGTTACCCAGAGAATCCGCAGCCTTTACTGTTATTACATTATCCCCTTCAATCAGATCGATGTTTGAAATATTCCATCTGATGGTTTTATCATCCATTTTGTCCTCTCCTGTGCGGGTACTCCACACAACGTTGTGTATTTCACTCGTGGTATCTAAAGCGCTACCACTGAGGTTTATCGTTTTTGATGTGGTCTTATAAGTGGTATCTGATGTCGGATCGGTAATCGTTATTTCCGGCGGCGTCGTGTCCACAATGATAGAATCACTTGCCCCGTCTGAGACATTTCCTGAAGCGTCCTTATACCATACAAACACCGTATTTTTGCCATCACTACCACTTAAGGTATATGGAACTTCTTCCTGATAATGAGGGGCAGGCGCTACAGACGTCCAGCCAGCGGTGTATGGAGAAGGAGGAACAGCGCTCGTAGAGAGGTAATATCCCGTAACGCCCATATTATCGGTGGCAGAGAGTCCTAAAGTAGCGTTTGAAGAATTTGTGGAAGCATCTCCGTTGTTGATGATTATTGAACCGGCAGGCGAGGTAATATCGGTTGTATGAGGCGTTTTTATATCAGCAGTGGTAAATGACACCTCGTCTCCATACACAGTGCCGGCGTAGTTCTCTGCAACAAGCCTGTAGTAATAGGTCGTTCCGGGGAGCAGCGCAATTATATTGAAACTTACCTCTGTGTCGCTTGTGCCAATCACCGTTTGTGTCGAAACGGTGCTTTTGGACGGGCCGTCAACAATCCTGTACTGAAACCATACGGTTGTTGATAATCCATTCGCATTTACCGTTCCACGGAGCGTTGCTGAATTATACGTTACCTGAGAGGCAGCCCCGGTAGTTACCGTAGGCGCGGCTGTGGAGGACTGTGGACTATATGCCGCTAGTGGTGAATGGTTAACCGCAATGAATAAAAACAAAATTCCTGCCAAACAAAAGAAATAGCGCATAAATACCGGCATGGTGGATGGAACAAAACCAGATAGTATTTTTCTCATAATCTTCCTGTCTAAATAAAAGCCATTGACTATTTGAAATTCATTATCTCAAATTATTCAGTAATTTTCCCATACTTTCTTGATTACATTCATCAATTCTGCTATTTTAACCATAAATTTCAAGAACATTTTTGCAAGATGATTGTACAATCGTCTTGTTGTTTTTAGGAGGCCTGTGTGAAGGGTTGTGTATTGGGCATTGATGGGGGTGGAACAAAGACCGTTTGCGTGCTGACAGATTCAGGCGGAAAGGTTATCGGTCGGGGTATCGGGGGGACTGCGAATCCCAACCTGGCAACGCCCCGGGAAATCAAGGAATCTTTACAAAAGGCGATGCAGGAGGCGATACGTGAAAATCCTGAAATACAGATAGAGGCGGTTTGCGCCGGGATAGCCGGAGTTGGTGTATCGGAAGAAAAAAAGGCAGAGGTGGGTAATATATTATGGCAGATATTAAGCACGCCGCCTTTTTGCCATATGCTCAGCAAAAGATTTAATCCGTCATCCAATATAGAAATTGTTTCTGATGTTGTTATAGCGCTTGTTGCGGGGGCTGGCATGCGATACGGTATTGTGGCTATCTCAGGAACCGGGTCTGTCGTTTATGGAGAGACTATGCAGGGACAAAAAGTCAAAGTTGGTGGATGGGGGTATCTTTTAGACGAGGGCAGCGGATATGATATTGGCAGAATGGCTTTAAAAGAGAGTTTAAGAACTTATGATGTATCCGGGGAAACAACTCCTCTTGCCCAGGAGGTTTTAAATGCCTGGAAATTGAGTTCTGTGCAGGATATCGTAAATCACATTTACCAGGGGGCTACAAAGCCGGCGGATATTGCAAACCTGGCAAAAGTCGTTAATGATGCCGCAAGCGCTGGCGATGATTTGGCAAAAAATATTTTAAGGAAGGCTGCTCAGAGCCTTTATTCCAATATCTCTGCGGCTGCCAGGAGGATTGATTTTGGCAAAGAAGGTGCAGCCTTAGTCTTATGCGGCGGCGTCCTGACGAACATAGAAATAGTAAGAGAAATTATCGTGGAAAAAGTCCAGGCGGAACTTCCGGCTGTAAAAACCATACAATTATGCAGAGAACCGGTTCGGGGCGCTGTTATAATAGCCCTGAAGAATAGTGTTTCGGGGTAAGCGTTAATTGGTATTTGAATGAATACTGTCCAAACTGTCATTTTGAACTTGATTCAGCATCTCTTCAAGTCAGGCTTATTTTGGGGCGTCGCATTATCCCTGTGCCAGCTTGATCAGGGCTTGCAGTTGCTCGGGTGTGCCAAGTGCAATGATTTGGGCATTGGCGTATAAGACGGTATCCGGTCCCGGCCTTATATTCTGCTGACCGTCAGGGTATTTGCATGCTACCACAGTAATGCCCAGTTTACGCGGTAATTGTGCCTGGGCTAACGTTTGCCCAACTAATGGTGAGGTTGGCATGAGTTCTACCTGTTCCAGGAGAAGTTCCAAGCCGCTGGTATGTGCTATTTCATCGAGAAAATCGGCCACATCAGGCCGTATCAGCATAGTCACCATCCGACGCCCCGCCATACGATACGGCAGGATGAGACGGTTTGCGCCAGCCCTCAGCAACTTTGATTCCGATTCTTCATAATTGGCCCGTGCCACGATGAACAAATCTTTGCTCATACTCCGGGCCGTTAATACTATGAAGACATTTTCTGCGTCTGTGTTGGCTGCCGCCACTAGCCCTCGTGCGCGGTCAATCCCTGCTTCTTTCAGGTCCTCTTCATGGGCAGCATTGCCTTGCAGCGTTAAATAACCGACTTCACGAATATATGCAATCTTTTCTTGATTGGGGTCGATAACGACAAACGGCAATCCCTCTGCCTTGAGTTCATGCGCAACGTGACGGCCTACCCGCCCATATCCACAAACAATGATGTGATTAGATAATTGTGACAGCATGCGGAATCTTCTCTTATGTTCCCAACTTGACCGCCACTCGCCTGATAATAAAAATGCAGCAACACCACTCAAGGTGTATGCAACTAAACCGCCGCCACTGAAAATCAGGCCGATGGTAAACAATCGGCCTATTGGTGACAGAGGCTTTACTTCATTAAAACCGACCGTACTAATAGTGATAACGGTCATGTACAGGGCATCTATGGTTCCCATCCTTTCCAGCCAGCGATAACCAGCCGTTCCCGCCGCCAGTAAAACCACAAGGGAAACTATCGGAAGAAGAAAGCGCCGGAAAGTGCGTTGTTTAACAACTGTTCCCACTGACGAATGCCCCGCTCAAAAGGGTTATCAGGCATGACTCACCAGGATATATTAGCAGCGAATTTTACCGGGTATGCCAGATGAATTTCGCCATGCCACTTCAAGGCACGAACAGAACAATGCTGGCCGTAACCGCATAACCCTGAGATATTCCAATAACCTTTATCGCAATATTAACTGAATTTACAAAAAATAGTTTTTAGAATTGTACCAACAGACAACGACAAAATCAAAAGTAAAAAGGGATTTGGAGAACACTATGCTCACTTATTGACTTTACTGCGAAGAATGGCTAATATGCTCTCTGGATAAGCTGAAAAGAAAAACGAAGACAGACGACGAGTGGCATGTGACGGGTGACGATTCTCACGTCACTCGTCACCATTTCTAGAAATCTACAAAAAAGAGAAATTTTTTACTATACAGACATAGATGATGAACGAAATAAAAAAGAAGTGGTGGTATTTAGCCTGGTTGTGCGCGGGCATAGTCATTCTGTTCTGGAGACTGGATGACATTGTAGGACTCCACCGCGATGAGGCTGTGTTCGGGCTTTTTGTGGAAATGATCCTCGATGGTGCACGGCCACTAAACGGTGTTTTTAACTATTATACCTCTCCAATTCACGCTTATCTCCTGGCTATCATTGCAAAGATTTTAGGGAATTCCATCTGGAGTTTACGGTGTCTGGGTCCGATTTTTACACTCATAACGATAATTGCGATTTATGATATCGTACGGCAATTTTCTGCTCTCCGTGCGCGCTGGATTTCCTGCTTCCTCATAACGTTTCCTCCGGTTGTTATGTTTTCACGCCTATGCGGCGAGGTGTTTGTTCTCAACCCGTTTCTCTTCTTCGGCGCGATCTGGGTATACGTCAGACTCTGTCAAAACCAAAAACCATACATCAGGAGAACGGGTTTTGTACTTGCCGGCTTTCTGATGTCACTGGGGGTATGGAACCATATCATATTCCTGCCAGGCGCCATCGCCCTCGTCATTTGTTATGCAATATTCATGTGGCCTGGCTTTAGACAATTGTTGAGCAACAGCGCCTTCTGTTTTCTTGGGTTTCTGATCGGCTTGATACCCCGATTTATTTCGGCATTTATTTTAGGCAGTGTATTATTTCAGAAAAAGCCTGCAATACCTCCTGCTTCTCTATTAACGTCCCTTCTAAATTTCTTGTACACTATGTCGGGTGATGGGCTTTATGCACGTTTTTCCGGCGGAAGCGTTGTTCCATCAGCCTGGGGAATGCTGGGATTTTTAATAATCGTTCTGGCAACGTTTTATTTTTTTAAACGTAATAAAACCGAAAATAAAATATTCTGGGGGATATGGGTTTTTCTTCTTTTCACCTTTATTGGAATCTGGCGAATTACACCGTTCGGCTCAATGGGCTCGCGCCTCTGGCTGATTCCGGCATGGATTTTACCAATATTGATAGGGGTATGGATAAAAGATTTCAACACCTGGAAGTGGCGCATAATAGGTGGTATCGTAATTTCTGCAAATTTGTTATTGCTTGTGGCAAACTACTATATACCAAACAGCCTTTCACACGGCGTGATTAGTCCTTCTGTTTATGTCGGCGGTAAGTGGGATAATACCTGGGATTATTACGACCACCGGTACATAGTCGAAAAACTGGCAGAAACGGATGCCGGGTATATATTTATTTCAAATATAAATGTGTTTACTTTTTATTATTTGATGCCGGAAGAGCAAAGGCATCGGATAAAGCTGCTCTGGCCATTGGAAATAGGTGGCATGGGAACGACCCCGGAAAAGCAAAAATTGTACAGCAAGTTTAGCTATAAAGGACTACTGCCTAAATCTGCCCTCTTTGTTTTTTATGAAAATGATAAAGACTATCTGGACACTTTTTCAAAGCAGCAGTATTTTCACCTGACAGAACTGGACAACGAGATCGGTATTCCCGGATTTAAGGTTTTCCGTTTGAAATAAAAAGTTTGAGCTTTAATTAATGCGCAAACTATCAAATGAACAGGATTGACTTCAGAATCATCTTGATAACAGTTATTGGTCTTTCTCTGATTGTATATTGTAAAATTTGCCGATCTGAATCTATGAAAAAGGAACATACAGTGCTCATCGTTTCAGGTCACGTGAAAGAACCAGCGTCTAACATTGATAACAGTGGGGCAACGTCGTATTCAGGAATATTTGAATACGAATTCAATGATGCCGTAGTCAGATATTTCGGAGATAAAACTTATCGTGCCTCCGGAGTACATTATGACGTCATTCTCGCATCAGGGAATTTGGGATTGCGGGAACGGGTGGAATATGCCAATATAATCATGCCAGAACTTTATCTTGAAATTCATCACGACGCTGCGCAGGCGGAGGATATTGAAAGGGCAAGAAAGGCTGGAGAAGACAGCCCTTTGTGGGAAGACATGAGTGGGTTTTCTGTTCATTACTCAGAAAACAATCCCTTCCCGGAAAGGAGCAAGGCATTTGCACAGTTATTTGCCGATGAAATGCTGATGGATGGATTTAAGCCAAACCTCTATCATGCAGACGTGGAGAAAATGATGTGCATTGACAGGTTTAAGGGGATATATAACCGGATAACCCCGTGTGGACTTTACGTATTAAATAATACGAAAAGCCCGGCGGTGGTAATCGAATGTGGCACAATTATCAGTCCCCATGAGGAAAAGTATTTGTCCAGCGAAGAGACTCGTTTGAAAATTGTTGATGCAATAAATCACACACTTGTAAAATTTTTTAAAATAGAATAAGGAAAGGAAAATATGCGAGACATAAAATTACATGCAATGAAGGTATTTACCGCAATTATTTGTTTCACAGTCGTCATCGGGTTTGTATTAGTTGGTACCTCTCATGCCAAAACGGCAAAGGAGATTGATGCGAGCGTGGATGCCTCCCTGGAACGATTCCATAAAGAGGTAAAAGGCGCAGAAGAGTTTCTCAAGAGCGCAAAGGGTGTGCTTGTATTGCCTGGTGTTATCAAGGGGGGATTGGTCATAGGGGGTGAATATGGCGAGGGGGCTTTGAGGATTGATGGAAAGACAGTTGATTACTACAGTACGGCTTCCGCCTCATATGGCTTCCAACTGGGAGGACAAAAGAAGGACATCATCCTTGTCTTTATGCAGGAAGATGCCCTGAATACGTTCCGTGAAAGCTCAGGATGGAAGGCGGGGGTTGACGGGTCGGTAGCCCTGGTAAAAATCGGAGCAGCCGCCTCTCTTGACACAACCAAAATGAAAGAACCCATCGTTGGATTCGTTTTTGGCCAAAAAGGGCTGATGTACAACCTGACGCTTGAAGGCTCGAAGTTTACCAAACTTAAAAAGTAAAATATAAATAATCTGTGAAATCGCATTGTCTTAAATCTGTGTAATCTGCGAAATCTGCGGTTTCAAATGTTTTCACCAACTAGAGACTCATTGCGAATGACGATCTTTTGCGCGCATTGTTCGAAAAAGTCATATCCTGAACCTGCCTCTCCGATGAGGTGTATCATCTTTGGCGCGTCTGTAATCCGTACACCGCCTAGAACAGTCACGCCTCTCTTAAAGAGCGGTTCCGGATAACAACTGGCTGTAGGTCCGACAACGACAATATCACGCGCATTTCCGGCGAGTCCCAGGATAGGTTCTAAGGTGTGATTCACGAGTGTGACCCCGGTTATAATGAGGATATCTGCCTTCGGAATTAATTCCTGTAAACGGGCTTCGGGCTCAATTTCAATGTCTTCGCCTTTGCCAACGGCGCGGGGATTTTTTTCGATGACAAAGAGTTTCCTGGTTGCTTCCTGGATTCTCTTTATAAACGGGGGAAACGCACCGACCATAACGACCGCATCTTCTCTGGAGATATGAATCAGATCTAAGGCATTCCCGTATGCAGATGGTTTGTATGGACATTCATCGTCTTCAAGCAATATTGCAGAAAGTGCATTTATCGTTGCGACACCGACAGCCGCCTTCAGGACGTTATCATCAAGGGCGTATTCCATGAGATCGTAAACAGAGAAATTCAGTAAATTCCCTGCCTGAGGCATTTTTGCATGAGACCGGGGACAACACACCGCTTCCGGTATCTCCTGGACAGGTGTATATGACATGCCTGCGTGACCCGTACTTAATACGACACCCGTGTAAAATACCCCTATGCGTACGTCTTTCGGCGCAATATTTAGTCGGTTTACGATCTGAGATTTTCGTATAATCTCAATCAGTTCCTTTGTAATTGATTTTCTTTCATTCATATAATGAATATTACTCCTTGTTTAAAACGCCATCATTATACTACTTTGATGTTCAGGAATTTCAATCTTTTTAAAATGTGTAATGAATAAACACACCCCTACCCCTCTCAAGAGGGGAATTTAAGAAGTCCCCTCTTGGGAGGGGATTTAGGGGTGGGTAAAAAAACTTGTCCTCGTGTAAACGGGGAGTCGTTGGGTTTTTGTCTTTTAAAACCCAACCTAATTTAGGTCGTTCACTAGAAATGAAAATCATCTTTATTATTTACGTGTGAATTTGTAATCTTTATAATTACTCAAGAGTAATTATTTGCAAATTTATAGTTATGTTATTAAATTGGGAGAAAGGGTTGATTCATAGATCTGAAAAAAACAGCACACGATATCATTTACAGAAAAAAGAAAGGGAGTTAAAAGATCCGAAGGAATTGTTTGAAATACTAAAAAAGGGAAAATATACAACGATTGCGATGTGTAGAAATAATGAACCCTATATTGTCACCCTGAGTTATGGCTATGACGAAATGAAAAACGCCTTATACTTCCACAGCAGATTGAAAGGTTTGAAATACGAATTTATTAGAGAAAACCCCAATGTGTGTGCGACAATTATCGAAGACAGGGGATATATCATGAATGAGTGTGCACATGAATTCCGTTCTGTAATCATCTGGGGAAGGATGTATTCTGTGGATACATTGGAAGAAAAGAAGCATGGAATGGATATCCTTTTAAAACACCTGGAAGACAATCCCGACAAAATAACACAGGAAAGCCTGTCAAACGACAAATATTACAAAAATCTGGGGATACTTAGACTGGATATCGCTGAAATAAATGGTAAATGGGGAAGATAGGTGTTTTTAACCACAAAGTGCACTAAGAAATAAATAATATGAGTGTTTAGAGTGGGGGTAACGTGGATTGTAGGATAGGCTGCGGGGCGTGCTGTATTGCACTATCAATTTCATCTCCGATTCCCGGCATGCCGGACGGCAAGCCGGCTGGCGTACGTTGCGTGCATCTCAGCCCCGATAACTGTTGTCTCATTTATGACAAACCGGATAAACCGGTAGTATGCTCGAATCTTCGACCGTTAGAGGAGATGTGCGGACGTACCTCTGAAGAAGCGCTTGTGTATCTGGAATTCCTCGAACAGTGTACCGCCCCCTCCCTTAATTCCTCCCCCTGTCCCCCTCTCAGAGGGGGATAAAGGGGGAGGAAAAATTCCCGCGCTCCTTGTGGGAGAGGGTCAGTGTGAGAGGTATTTTCGTGTCAATACTATAAGAATATATGTAATTATGGGAATAAATGATGCATGTTTCTGAAAAGCATTTAGGAGAGTTTGTTGCCGGCTGCCGCAGGGTGGCATCGTGTGGATTGGTGCGCAGCAGCAGTGGAAACTTGTCCTGTCGTATAAGCAAAGAACACATGCTTATTACTGCAACCAGGTCATGGATGGGAGAGCTTACGAGGGAGCAGATTGCGGTTTGCCGGATTTCAGACGGCGCTATTCTGAACGATAAGAGACCTTCCGCGGAAAACGGTTTCCACTTCGGCATACTCCGTGAGCGTCCCGATGTCAATGTGGTGCTGCACTTCCAGTCACCCTGCGCAACGGCGATTGCTTGTAGTAGTAAGGATTACAAAAATTTCTCCGTCATCCCTGAGATTCCTTACTACCTCGGACAAGTTGCAGTTGTATCGTATTTGAATCCCGGATCGAATGAACTTGCAAGGGAAGTTGTCTCTGCCATGAAGGGACATGATCTGGTAATTTTGAAGAATCATGGACAGGTAACCGTTGGAAAAAGTTTTGATGAAGTTATACAGAAAGCAAGTTTCTTCGAACTGGCGTGTGAGATTATCCTTCGTGCAAGTGACCAGATTCAATTTCTCTCTCAGGATGCTATAGATTATTTGCGCAATATGTATTTAAAATCTGTTTAATAGGACACAGATTTTCACAGATGTACGCGGATTGCCATTTAAAAAAATCAGGATGAATAAATATGAAGGTTGCCAGCTTTAATGTCAATTCGATCAGGACCAGATTGAATATAGTGCTTGATTGGATACGCAAAGAATCGCCCGATGTCCTCTGTCTTCAGGAGACAAAGGTGCCGGATGCTGAATTTCCGCAGGCTGCTATTGAAGAGTTGAATTACAATGTGGTTTTTCGTGGTGAGAAGTCATACAACGGTGTAGCTATTCTCAGCAAAATTCCTTTGGAAAATGTTCGGGCGGGTTTTGATGAATCTGAATCTGAAGGAACACGCCTGATTGCCGCCACAGTTAATAAAATCCCGATTGTCAATACGTACGTCCCTCAGGGTGTCCATCCGATTATGAAACAATTCCGGTATAAATTGGATTTTTTGCAAAAATTGTATGATTACTTTGACAAAAATTATCGGCCCGACAGGGCACTGCTGTGGATGGGTGATTTCAATGTTGCTCCAGAACCAACAGACGTCTATGATCCGGATCATTTACTGGGAAGCATAGGCTACCATCCCGAAGAACACGCGGTCCTTCAGAGATTTAAAGAATGGGGGTTTGTTGATGTTTTCCGTTTACATCAGCACGAGCCAGGACAATATACCTTCTGGGATTATCGGGTAAAGAACGCAATAGCCAGAAAAATGGGCTGGAGGGTTGACCATATCTGGGCAACTAAAGCATTGGCAAAAAAATCAATAAAGGCATGGATTGACATTGCCCCGAGGCTTTCGGAAAAACCGTCAGATCATACCATTATCGTAGCGGAATTCGAGATTTGATGGCTGTTAGGCTGTTCAGTGTCGAGATGTTTTACTTCGTTAAGCATGGCAGTGTTTGTCATTCTGCGCGGAGCGAAGAGTCTAAGTAAGATTTGGGAATTTCAGAGTAGCCACAAAGTTACCTGATCGGTAGAAACACGGTGTTCCGTGCTCTCCTTTGATTATCAATCGTCCTCGATTGAACCAAATGTTTCGGTTCAGGCTGCAAGCCTGAACCAGCGTAGGGGCTGGTTTGAAACCTGCACCTACATGAGTTTTGGTGTATAAAAAAGTCGTTGCCAAAGGCAACCTAAATTAAAGGGGGGGGGAAAGGGGTTTAAGGCATAGTGACGGTTACCTCGGATATGTTCAATATGAAAGTGGCATATAAAACCGACGTTGGGAGG
>JAHFOY010000200.1 GCA_023261485.1 Planctomycetota bacterium | reverse complement strand
CCCGTGAGTCTTTTTTCGCCATGCATTGTTGTGATTCCTGGGTTTTTGGTTTTGATGGCAATTGACGCACCAGTCCAGGTTGCTATGGCAGCGCTTGCAGTAGTCTTGATTGTAATAGAATTCGTTTCCATGTTTTTGTATCCAGCGCGCATCCGTGTGTTTGACCCACCGATCTTCGTGGTAAAGGGGCATGCGGTTCTTTTTAATGTGTTTGTGGCAGACATTGCATGCGATTTTCTCTTCACCTCTCTCCTTGTGGCATGGAATGCAGGTGCCAAACATATCGGGAATAAGGTCTACGGTAATCGCATTACTCTTCTCAATACTCTTGTGACATTGAATGCACTCTACCTTATTTTCAAGATGTACCTTGTGGGTAAATTTTAAGTCTCGATATTTTTTCGGGATATTGTGTTTCACCTTTATTTTCATTCCCGGTCTTGTGTGACAGAGCAAACAAGATGTAGGGTTGCTGCTGTCAAAATTTTTCATATGGCAGGAAAGGCATTTTGCCATCTTCGGCCATTTCGGTTCTAAATCATCTTTGTAAGCGTGACAGGCGTTGCAGTCCTTTAAACCCCTCTCCATGTGCTTGGCGTGGCTGTAATGAATTTCTGACTCTTTGCAGCCTCCCAGTAATGCAAGGAAGGAAAACACTAGTAAGAAAATTGGATAATACGATTTTTTATTCATGGGAGTGACCAAAATGCGTTAAAGTAACTTTATATTTCATAAATATTGTCATGATGATCAAAGTCAAACAGCGTTACCAGTTTTTCTTCTTCATTTACTTCATAAACCAGCACAAAAGACCCGCCAACATGAACCCTGCGCTTATTCTGTAATGGTTTTCTTAGAGGCTTAAAACGATAGGGATCAGCAAGTATATCCTGTACCTTTCTATAAATAAGACGAAGCAGTTCTTTGTTCTTTTGTTGAAGTTTTTTAAATTTTTTATCAAGACCCTCTTTAATAGCAAGTTGATACATTATTTAAGTCCATATCTTTTAGCAAAGTCATTAATTAAAATGGATTTTTGGGCATCGATATCCTTCATCCGCAAAATAAAATCATTCCGTAATTCAGGGTCTTTCATAAGATTTTTTTTGAGCTGCGATACTTCACGTTGCAATTCAATAATTTTTTTATAAATTTTTTCAAGGGTAATTGTTTTCATTTTAATATTCCTTATATTTTTGTCATTAAAAATTCGTACTATAAGAAAGTAGCAGTTGATGAAAGGTCTCCGGGTCTGTGTCGCTCACCTCAGACGACCATCGCAGACTTACATCAGACTGTTTCGTTAATAAATATTTGACCCGCAGATAATAGGTACGGACATTTATCTTTTGTTCAATGTCTCTCGTATATTCGCTGTCCAGAAGCGATTCCAGGCCGTTACTCCCATCAAAATTATATTTATAGAGAGAGTAGGCCGTGCCAGCGCCAACGTCAAACTTGCCAATTTTCTTATCAAAATCAACGCTGAGGTCGGCGCTGTGGTCGACACCCTTCGTGTTCCAGTATTCTGCCGTAAAAGTGACCTTCGACTCCTGCAAAAGGACGTTATTTACCATGAACGAGAAAAAAGTCCTGTTGTACTCGCGATTGAAGGTGTTTTCATCGTTTTTATCAATCACGCTTCTGTGGTCAACGCCGCTGGATATTCCAAACTTTTCTCCCAAACCCTTGTAACCCGTCAGGCTGATGAGGTCAAAGGGCTCAAAGGTGCCGAGTATTTGGTAAAAAGGCGAAATATTGTTGCTCTGTTCGGCGATTGAATGGAGGAATCTGAAATAGGACAACTGCACACTTGCATCCCAGTCAATTTTATCCCAGGATAATTTGACAAGGAAGTCTTTAGGCAGGGTGTTTAAAACGGTATATCTACCGTAAAAATTCAGGTCTTCGTAAATTCTTTGCCACAGGTTAAAACCCACCTCATCGTCTATGTAACTGTTATCTATAATACGGACGTAATCTAAGTTTGTCGTGGTATCCATAAAAGGACGAGCCGATATTCCGCTTCCTGCCACCGTATCGAAATAGGTGCTGCTGTATTGAGACGTCCTCATGCCGCCAAAGGCGTATGCGCCAATTGGTCCCATCTGTTGTTCATACTTTGCGCCGTCGAAGAGAATGGTTTCGACAGAGTATTGATATTGCCGTCCCAAACGGAGATTGGATTGTTCAATAACCGGATTCCTGATATCCGCATATAAGTAGTAAAGACGCCCGTTGTAACTGCGGTCGTACGTATCGAGGATATCCCGGAATGCCCCATCTTTCGACTCGTGCCCGTCGAGGTCTTCCGATAATCTTCCGGAACCGGCTATGGTTACCTTGTTATTAAAAAAATCTTTTGTCTTGAAACGCAGGTATTCATACATGTCGTGATCGTCTTCATCTTCCGCCCAGCGGCCTTCATATTGTGCCTTAAAATTACCGGAGACAAAATTATTGTAGGTAAACCCGCTTGATTCGGTTAAACCCGTTATGGTATTGCTGGTGTTTTCCGTTTGCGCAAAAATCATCGGGGAAGAAAGTAAGGCGATACACGAAGAAATTATTGCCAGTTTTGATAGAGAGAGATTGCTCAGCATCTTGATGTACAGAAATTTCAAAATTGCCACGTAGAGACAGGTTTCAAACCTGTCTCTACAAAAAATCTTCTTGGTGCCTTAGTGGCTAAGAAACGTGAGCCAGTAATATATCAATAATTTTGATATTGTCTACTTCTTTTTTCAATCAATAGGAAACCTACACGATACAATAATAAACTATGTCTTTTTTTGCTTTGCGATGGACGGTTTGCTGTAACCGCCTGCATGTAAATGTCCCTTTGTAATTCCAAACTTCGTTGCAAGTTTTTCCAGGCTTTTTATTCCCATCTCATTGCAGCATCGCAGTGCAATTTCGGCACAGGCTACTGCGTCTTCCTCCGCATCGTGGTGTTTAAGGCTGATGCCTAAATGTGCAGAAATCATATTGAGCCTGTAACTGCCCAGAGTCGGCCAAACCCTTTTTGCCAGGACACGTGTGCAAAAATAGTGAACTTCCGGGTATGGGATTCCATATTCATCGAGGAGATGCCGTAAAACGCTCATATCAAAACCTGCATTGTGTGCAATAACCGTCTTTCCCTCAAGAAATGGCCTGAAATCATCCCAGAGTTCGTTAAATTGAGGCTTGTCCTTTACGTCTTCAGCGGTGATGCCGTGGATATAGGTATTATAATAATTGAAGTAAAGTTCACGGGGTCTTATTAGCCAGGAAGCCCTTCTTGCAATTTTACCATCCGCAACTATTGCAATTCCCATTGCGCATGCGCTCGAATGCCTTGCGTTTGCTGTTTCAAAGTCTATGGCAACCCAATTCATG
>JAHFOY010000080.1 GCA_023261485.1 Planctomycetota bacterium | reverse complement strand
AGGATGGGGTAACCTTCACAATGTCCCCGAAAAGGCGGTTGACGTCCGCATAGACGTCGGCAATTTCATGCCAGCGGTGCGCCAGCCCCATGGAGTGTGCCTGCTGGAAAAGGTTGGTAAACTGGCCGCCTGGAATTTCGTGGTGGTAGACCTCGGCAGTGCTTGCCTTCTGGATGGATTCAAACGGCGCATAATATTCCCGGACCACTTCCCAGTAGTCCGAGAGCAGTTCCAGCGCCTTGAAGTCCATGCCCGTGTCCCGCTCGTGGAAACGCAGCATTTCCACCAGGGTGTTCAGGTTGGGCTGTGACGTCAATCCGGAAAGAGACCCCATGGCGGCATCCACAACGTCCACCCCGGCTTCTGCGGCCTTTATGAGGGTGGCGATCTGGCCGCCCGAGGTGTCATGGGTATGAAGGTGTATGGGGATTTTCAGTTCAGACTTCAGTGCGCCCACCAGTTTATGGGCGGCATACGGCTTCAGGAGACCTGCCATGTCCTTGATTGCCAGTATGTGCGCCCCGTGTCCTTCCAGTTCTTTTGCCATTTTTACGTAATAGTCCAGCGTGTATTTGGTGCGTTTCGGATCTAAAATATCTCCGGTGTAACAGATGGCGGCTTCACAGACAGCATTGGTTTCCAGCACGGCATCCATCGCCACTTTCATGTTGGTAACCCAGTTCAGCGAGTCAAAGACACGGAACACGTCTATACCGCTTTCCGCCGCCTGTTTGATGAACGCCTTGACGACATTGTCGGGGTAATTGGTGTACCCGACGCCATTCGAGGCCCTGAGCAGCATCTGGAAGAGTATGTTTGGCGCCAGTTTTCGCATGGAGCGCAGGCGTTCCCAGGGACATTCTTTGAGGAATCTCATGGCGGTGTCAAAGGTTGCTCCGCCCCACATTTCTACGGAGAAGAAATCGGCGTGGTTTCTGGAGTAGACCTCAATTATCTTCAGCATATCCGCAGTTCTCATGCGGGTAGCCAGCAGCGACTGATGGGCATCGCGGAACGTCGTGTCCGCCAGCAGCAGTTTTTTTTCATTGAGGACGTGCCGTGTGAATTTTTCAGCCCCCATTTCCAAAAGGAGATCCCGGCTGCCTTTGGGCCGTGGTTGTTTGCGATCAACGGCAGGAACCGGCGCTTCACGGCGGCATATAGACCTGGGCATTTCCTTAATAAGCGGGTGGCCATTGACCAGAACGTCTCCCATGAAACGTATGATGCGGGTGGCACGGTCTCTGCGGTGTGAAAAGTGGAAAATTTCCCGGTTTTCATCAATGAACCGCGTCGTGCACGTGCCTTTCATGAAATCTTTGTGGTTGATCAGGTTAATGAGAAACGGGATATTTGTTTTCACGCCGCGAATCCGGAACTCATGCAACGCCCTATCCATACGGTGCACTGCGTCTTCAAAAGAGAGTCCTGAAGCCGTGACTTTCACGAGCAGCGAGTCGTAGTAAGGCGTTACTATGGCGCCGGAGAATGCCGTACCGGCGTCAAGGCGTATGCCCATACCGCCTGCGGAACGGTAATGCTGGATTCGGCCATAGTCGGGGATAAACTTGTTGGAAGTGTCCTCCGTGGTAAGCCGGCACTGGAATGCAGTACACTTGATTTGAATCGATTCCTGATTCGGTATGCGGATTTCCGGCGAACCGAGGGAATATCCTTCACTGATTAATATCTGCCTCTTAACCAGATCGATACCGGTAATAGTTTCGGTGACGGTGTGCTCGACCTGAATTCTGGGATTGATTTCGATGAAGTAATACTTGTTGGTTTCTGTATCGAGAAGGAACTCCACGGTGCCGGCATTATCATAGTTTACCGATTTGCAAATTTTTACGGCTGCATCACAGATGCTCCGCCTGACGTCTTCGCAAAGGTTCTGCGCCGGGGCAATCTCTACAACTTTCTGGTGGCGCCTTTGAAGGGAACAGTCGCGTTCAAAGAGGTGAACGATATTATGGTGACTGTCGCCGAGAATCTGCACTTCAATATGACGCGCCTTTTCGACGTATTTTTCTATGAAGCACTCATCAGAACCGAAGGCCGTCATAGATTCACGCTGTGCCTCATGAAGGCGATGGCCTAATTCTAACTCACTGCGAACCACGCGCATGCCGCGGCCTCCGCCGCCATGAGCAGCCTTGATGATAACCGGATACCCCAATTTGTCACATAGGGCTTTAGCCTCATCCAAACTTTTCAAGGGGTGATCGCTGCCGGAAAGGATGGGAACGTGCGCCTTCCCGGCGATTTCTCTGGCCGAGGTTTTATTGCCGAGCATGTCAAGAATTTCAGGACGGGGACCGACAAAGATAATACCGGCCCTTTCACAGGCGCGGGCAAAGTTGGCATTCTCTGAGAGAAACCCGTAGCCCGGATGGATGGCATCAACTTCCCTCTCTTTGGCTATGTGAATGATTCCATCGATATCCAGATAAGCCTTTACCGGGTCTTTGCCCTTGCCAATCTGGTAGGCCTCGTCAGCTTTAAATCTATGAAGTGCAAAGCGGTCTTCGTGGGAATATATCGCCACGGTTCTTATACCAAGTTCATGCGCTGCCCGGTAAACCCGTATCGCTATTTCGCTACGGTTGGCAACGAGAATCTTTTTAAATTTCCTGATTTCCATAAAAAACCTTTAAATAGAGTTCACTAAAAATTCATCCGTAGGTGACGTTTAAAAATTTCCATATTATACCTAAATCCTACAAGTAAAGACAAGTGATAGAAAATTGTTTTTTTTCTAAAGAAGGGATTAAAGCAAAAATAAATAAATTTGCAAGCTTTTTGAATTCTTTCAGCTAAATTGAACATCAATAAAGAGAGAAAATGGAAATGACGAGATGGTATTACAGGCGTATAATGAATTTATAGGTAATTGCTGCAAATTAGGCGATTTTTCACAAGGAATTGATAATCTGGAGACTTCATCTGCTATCTCCACGGTAACAATAGCGGCAAGCACCTTCTATTCTGTTTTCTTTTTTCCCTTAGCGGGATAGGGACGAGAGGGACTTTTTCTCCTTTGAGTTTTCTGCTCCTGATGTGTGTTGTTTTCGCAAAGAGGATCTTTTCCAATCCAGCAGGGAGTGATCTTTCTACTACGAAGTAGCTTGCGAAGACCAGGAAGATCATGTTTGGATACAAAAGTAAAGGCCTTCCCCTTTCTCCCCATACGTCCGGTACGTCCGGTACGATGTGTGTACTGCTCTCCGTCTCTCGGAAAATTCCAATTAATCACATGCGAAACATTCGAAAAATCCAGCCCCTTCCCCGCAACATCGCTTGCAATAAGGTAGCGGAGTCTGCCGCTCCTGAACTTCCTGATAATCGAAGAACGCTTGTCCTGAAAAAGCCCCGCGTGTATGTAGTCAATATCCTTCAAATCTTTCCTGATGGAGTGGAACAACGTATCAACCACGTGCCTGGCGTTACAGAAAATAATCGCCTGATTCACATCCTCCCCTGCGAGATACCTGATGAGTTCTGCATGCTTTTGCTTTGGGTGGACATAGGCGAAATAATGCTCAATGCTTTCCGGAGCTGCCCTCTCTGTAATAAGAGAGATATGCTGCGGGTCACGCAAACAGTCATGTGCGAGCTTTTTGATATCATCAGGCATCGTCGCCGAGAAAAGGAGTGTCTGATGTTCATGCAGGATGCATGACATAATAAATTCAATATCTTCGAGGAATCCCACCTTTAAAAGCTCATCCGCCTCATCAAGGATGGCGCATTTCACCTGCGCAAAAGAAAGTATCCCTTCGTACAAAAGATCGATAAGCCGCCCCGGTGTTGCAACCAAAATATGAATTCCCTGTTTAATCGTGTCCATCTGAATCTTTTTATCAAAACCGCCATACACCGCATAAGGAATCACGGCAGTATGCGCCGCAATCTTCTGTATCTCTGCCACGTACTGCATACACAATTCACGCGTCGGGACAAGCACAAGTCCCTGAATGGCGTTAAGAGCAGGGTCGACTTTCTGGATAAGCGGGATTGCACAGGCGGCCGTCTTTCCCGACCCGGTCTCCGCGAGAGCGCAAAGATCCTGCCCTGCGAAAATTACCGGATACGTCGCCTCCTGAATAGGGGTCATTTCGTCATACCCCATCTTCTCAAGCGCTTTGAGGATATTTGCAGGAATGTCAATTTCGCTAAATTTCATGTGTTCTTAAGTGGATTCAATAAATATTCCAGTCCGTTCAGTTTGATTTCATAGACACACTCAAGCATATTGCCCAATTCGCCCTTCGGGAATCCCTGTTGGGCAAACCACACAATATACGCCTCAGGCAAATCAATCAACAACCGCCCTTTGTATTTGCCGAACGGCATGCGCGTCCGCACTACCTTTAAAAGATACTCTTTATCAGAAAACATTGAGAAGCTTTACGTTTACCTTTACCACAACTTTTTTGATACATTCAGGGGTGTTTCCAAGCATGAGAGAAGGCATATGGGCATCCTGGGGAAATAAGGCAACAAACGTGCCGGGAACGACGTTTATTCGTGCGAAGCTTGATTTCGGGTGATGGTAAAATTCCACGTCTTTAGATTCATCGTAGGGTTGCTTTATTATGAGTTCGCCTTTTGGAAACCACGCAATGCCTTCTCCACCGGTAATAACCGTCTGAATATCCAGATATTTCCGGTGTGCCTCAAGTACCGCCGTATCAGGAGGACGTGTTTCATAGCTCATAACCATTGCAAAGATATCGTCACCTTGCAAGGGGTATTTCTTCTCTTCTGCATCAGGTTTTAGAGAAGTCAGAAATTCAAAAGCGAGTTGCCAGGCCTTTCCCAGTGGATAATCTCTGCTGTTCTGCATACGATCAACTATCATATCATGAATCAGAAGCAAGTGTTTTAAATTAGATTGGGTTTTGTTTTTTAAAGCCCAACCTAATTTACGATTTTTGTTTTATTTCAATTAAATT
Organism: Planctomycetota bacterium; assembly: GCA_023261485.1. Taxonomy (GTDB): domain Bacteria; phylum Planctomycetota; class Brocadiia; order Brocadiales; family Brocadiaceae; genus Wunengus. The sequence goes on along the minus strand of JAHFOY010000080.1, from coordinate 8,271 downwards.
GCCGGAAAAATCCTTGAGAAAGTACACGGTCTTATCCTTATGTTTTCCAATGATAATATCCACATGAAACCGCTGAACCTTTTCTGTAACCTCAGAGAAATTATCCAGCATTAGACCAAAATGGGTGAAATTGGGGTTGGCATGTTGAAAATCAGATATGAATACCTCTATCTTTATCCCGGGCTTTTCAAAAACTAACACCTTGATCTCTTGAGAAACATAAAACAATTGCTCTGAAAGTTCCGGAGGCAAGAGAATTTCTCTTGTCTTTTCAAGGCCTAAAAAATCCCGATAAAACAGCAGCGCCTGATCTTCGCTATTATTCGTAATACCAATGTGATTTAATTCCATGACCTATTGTAATGATTAATCTTTCGATTTGCAAGTATAAGGTGTCAGTCTGACCGCATTTATTACGTAGCAAAAACTATAGGAAAATACTGGTATTCAATGTTAAGCATGAGCTTTTATTCTTCCTGAAGTGTTTAGTGCCTGGTAGTCTTTATGGTCAACCCTCTTTCCCTTGCCAAAGATTTCACCCATAATTTAAACTTTTCATTTATTTGAAAAGAAACCGAAGCAAAGTCTTTTGTCCCGAGTTCAGCCATTACTGCGGTAACTGCCTGAAAAGTGCACAAATAGCTTTCCACAGAATGCTTTCTGAGGTAATATCCAGAAGGCATATCTGTTTTTAATCCGATTTTTTTCAAATTCATCAGTATTGGTTTGTGAAGCCATCTCCTCGCATTTTTCCAACTCGTGTCCAGAACAAAGATATTCAATGGTTTCCCCAATTTTTCCATAATTATTTGCCCATCACAAACAGGCGGTGTCGGATAAAGGATTACGGGCGTATAGTCTGATCTTGTTATTTCCCATTCAACCTCTTTTTCCCACCCCTTTTCTCCGATATAAACAGTCGAGATATTTTCCAGCATCCATCGAAGCAGCCTTCCCGTATTAGAAATTATCCGCTCTTCTTTTTTACTTGTTAACAAGGTTATTTTATGTTCAGCCCAAAATGCTGAAATATCCCGGCAAAGACAGTCTTGAATTATTAACCGGCATTGAATACATCTTTCCTTGCTAGAATTGTCCATGTATTTGATTTTAATTTACAAAGATTGTATTGATCACGAAAAACAAACTGACCTTGCGCCCCTTTGGGGCTTATATTGTTTTATTCAATTTCAGGGGGCTTCACCCCCCGCTACGTCTTGACGGCCTTTCAGGCCTAACATTGAATTTACTATACGCTGAACATGGAACAATCCATAAAACCACTTAAGGCCAAACCGCCTCCGGAGTGAATAAGGAGGATATTCCCTTCAAGTCTTTGTTCGGAAATCCTTTGTCTTGCCGTTAGAAACAATTTGGCGGAGTACACAGGGTCCGTGAGAATGCCATCCTCTCTGGCAATACGCTTTATTTCTTTAAAAATACTATTGTTGGTACTGCCGAATGACCTGGCGGTCGCAGGATAGTACATGTGATAGTCTGGCAATGAACGGAAAGAAACTCCAAGAAACGCCTCGGCATATTGAATAACCCTGGACAATCCCGATTTGAATTCCTCAAATGAACCTGCCAGAACCACGACATGAAAAACCGTCTTTCTCTCAAGGGCGGCAGCCCCGGCCAGAAGAGACTGCGCAACCATCCCCGTACCGGCATCAATGAAAACATGGTCGAAACAAACCCCCGATTCCCTCTCATTGCGAAGGATATCAACAAGAATGCTAAGAGAACCTGGCAGCGCTAATGGATGATGTGCCCCCTCAGGAAGAACGAAAATCTTTATTCCCTGAGCCTTTCTTTTTTCTACATATTTATTGACCAAATCTTCACAATCGGCCCATTGGGCGCGTGAAATCCAATGGATTTCGCTGTCATCAACGAACAGAGAAAACAGCTTCGAGTTACCAAGTTTTTGAGACGGCGGTCCGAGCAAGAATGGGGTTATCTTGATATTATTTTCCGTCAGGGTCTGAGCCGCAGAAAGTACGTTGTTTGAATTAGCGCCGCCAATCACCACCACTTCCTCAATCCCCTGTTGTTTTAATGAAGGGATTATGGATGCATGTTTTCGCAACTTGGTTCCCGACACACCAAAGCTAAGCTCATCGTCCCGTTTGACCCATATATCCGAACGGCCAAACCATCGCAACCGATGAATGCGGCTTTGAAGACGAAAGGCGTCAGCCGTTTCCCACCGGCATGCATCTGCAACCTTTCTATAAAGTTCGTTTTCCTGAATCATCGTATGTAATCATAGCAAAGAAATCCTTGATTGGACATAACGGAATTTTATAGTATTACGGTGTAAAAACATCTTTTCCCCGTTTCCACGAGGACAAGTTTTAGGAAGTTTTTTTACCCCTCTTGTGTTCTCCCCTTGCGAAGGGGAAATCGGAAAGATTCAATTCTTTACCTCCCCTTCATCCCCTCCTTGCGAAGGAGGGGAAAGAGGGGTGGTCTTGCAGTTTTGCTGTACTATGAGGTAGTGCAGATTACATGAAATCCTTGATACTATCTGCTTTCGGTATTACCGTTTCTATATACTCTAAAAATAAAAGAACGGGATCGAAAAATGGTAGCAGCAATTCATTAAAAAGCTAATGGTAAGCAAATAATTTCATTATGTTACTGGCTCCACCGTATGAACGGTCTCTTCAGCTAGCCATGCAGCGTATTGGAGCGCCTGGCGAATATCGTCCAGTTCTAAGTATGGATATGCTTCGATGATCTCTTCAGAAGTCATTCCGTTTGCAACCAGATTGACAATTAAAGATACGGTAACACGCATTCCTCGAATACATGCTCGACCACCCATTATATTTGGGTCGAAGGTAATACGGTCCAACTTTAACATAGAAATACCTTTAAACTCTTGTGATAGTGCCTTAAATCGGTACACGTTTTGAAATATTACTTTGCTCTTTCTGTCTTCTTTGTCACTTTACCAACCGTAGTATAATGAATTCCTAGGAAATCTGCAATTTATTTCCTCTGTTTATCCCCGTTATTACAAACGTACTCTTTAAACTTAACATATCAAATTCACTGTTTCGTTGGAGAATCTATCACATAAACAGACAAGCAGATAAACAACTACGAAATTTCATCTTTTTATCATTTCATAACCTCTGCGATCTCAGCGTTCTCTGCGGTGAACTGAACTGTTACGCCTCAGGCAAATCAATCAGCTTGCCATACAAGCAAATCCTGAAAATACCCTTGCGGGTTCTCTTTTTATTTCGTATTCTGAATGCTGGTTATTGATTGATAAATCATACCCCTTTTCCCCAACTGTCATTTTGAAAGATGTGATAATCATAAAAACCTTGCTCTTTAAGTGACTTATATTGCTTTCCAATAAAAGGCTTGGATCCCGGGCGATCATCTACAACGACTTTAAACTTTCCTTTAAGCGTATGATTTTCAAAAAAATGGCCCCAGTCAGAAAACACAACCCGATCAAAGCCTAACTTCAGTAGCCGATCAGAAATTCTAGAGAGCGCATTATTTTCAATTAACTCTTCCAACCTTATAACTACGATGGCCACGTTATCTAGCTGTATCCTAACTTGTATTTGAAAAACACCTTTCATTTCTTCACTACTGAATGGACATATAGATGATATTTTACTACCGTTGCAGAGGATGAATGTCTTTGCTTCTCTTCCTATAATTTTAACAATCGGGAAATAGCTTCCACATTCACACTGACAATCAAGATCGAAATCAATTAAGTCACCGCATTCATATGCAACGAATCCTGCCGCTTTATTCCATAAGTCTAAAACTCTAAGTCTTCCATTTTTTAGTGTTGGCATGCTAGCTATAGTCCAATAGTGCAGTCGCCCCATAGAACATGTAAATGCTGCGCCGCCTCCATCATTAGATCCATACTCAATGTGCAGCTTTGCATTTGGCCAAGTATTTTTGACAATATCAAAGACATCACTAGGAACGCTCTCATATGTGAATACCACATATTTAGGGTTCCATTTTTTGGCTACATCATTGTTTAACATCCAATGAATCGTTGTTGCTGATCCATGTAATACGTCAGGTGTATTTAATCCAAAATTATCAGTAATAATTACATCAGAACGAGATGGTATACATTCAATTTGGTTTGGTAGGTTATCAACAGTTCCACCTGGTGGGCGAGCCATTGCCCATTTAAAAGATGGATCAAGATATCCCTTTAGCTCTCCATGAGTCATAAATCTATATGCGGCATCCCAAATCGCCATGTGAGCAATGCGCCAACCTTTCGACAAAGGGTATTCTAAGGGAGCTCCGCTACTACCAGAGGTGCATCTCCATGAAGAAGCCTTTTTACGACATATTTGCAAATTTTGCAGAGCATCTACTCTTGCAAACCCTTCAATTTGATCCAACATCCAAGGATGAAACTCAATATGGCTGGTTAATTTCTGTAATCGCAGAGCGGAAGAATTACCATTCGCGGACCAGTATTTAATTTGATTACTGATTCTACGTTTTATAAGTGAGTTAAGTGCCGACTCATTAAATATTATTTTACTTATTTGCTCACTAAAATATTTTCTGCGTTTTACATCCAACGGCTTCACTTGATACTCCATTCTAAATGTGTATTACATGCGATTTTTCAGTTGTTGTAACATATTTCAAGAATCTTCTTATAAACTCCTTATTATCTATTCCACACTCTTCGGCAATGCGAGGCAAAAGACTCAGTACAGGGTGTAAATTTGGCATTGCGTTGACTTCCAAAAGATAAATTTTATCTTCCTTAACTCGAAAATCGCATCTTGAAATAGCATGGCAACCGGATATCTTGTGTACATTAAGTGCAGCATCCAACAGTTTGGCCTTTAAAGACTGACCAATTTCAGGGCAATAATTACGTTCAGTGTTAACGCCATTTTGCCCCATAAAAAAATTTACACCATGCGTGTCAGAATAAATCTCCATTGGCTCAAGTACATCCAAACCGTAACCATTAGAATCAGGTATTACTGCTACAGAAAATTCCCTTCCATCAATAAACTCCTGTATCACATATTCATCGCTTTCAATATCTATTTGATTAGAAATCTCATCTATAAGACCTGTAAATATACCTCGATGCCTCGCACCAAAACGCGGCTTAGCGATAGCTTTAATATTTGATGGTGAATCGCTACCAACACTTGCTGGTGAAAATACCCCGCCCGTTTCAGCAAGGTATGGAATTTGATGTTTATCTTGGCATAATGCAAGAGATAAAGATGATGGCGCTGTATGGTTTATTTTTTTCAATTCAAACCACTTGGCAACATCAACTTGGTTCATATCACCAAGACCATAGCAAAAATTGACAACGAAATCAGACTTTTTAAAATAATCTGCAATATCTTCATTGAGATTAGAAAATGAACATACGTCACTGAAATATCGCCCTGTTGTGAGTGACACATACTTGCAAATCATATTACCATCAATTGATTCTTCCCATGGCGTCATGTCACTTCTAACATATGCCCACATTAAGTTGATTGCCATCAATCACCTCCTAATTAGTTTTTGATATAAATTAATATGCTTCTCGAGATATAAAGTCTCAGCTGATTCAGTGACAATCAAGTCTGATGAATTTAGTAATACGCAATTATGGTTGGTTAGAATATCACTCTCTTCATCGCTTAGTTTTATCTTTTTTAAAGATGAGTAGATGTCTGCGGCATATCCAATCGGCTTAGCATAAACCTTAGTTCCAAGCTTTAAGGCCTCTATAACAACTCGTCCACCAGGCTCCGGAAATAAAGGAGCCCAGATCAATACATCAGAATCCGCAATAGCTTTATGTACCTTTTCAATTCCCATAGGGCCCCAAAATAAGGCCATTTCTCCGTATTTTTCTTTAATTTCATAAACTAAAGACTCATCGATAATTTCACCTATAAAATCAACTTGTTTGCCTAGTGATGCGGCAATTCTACAAACTTCTAAGATTCCTTTTCTAATTTCTATACGACCTACTGAAACAGCACGTCCATTTTTTGTGTTGCATGGCAAAGAAGATACTGGAATATAAATATCAGGTATAACATCAAAAACACCTAGCTTTCCATGCGTATAGCTATCAATTTGGTATTTTGACAAAAATATTTTTCCTGCAAGATCATCCCAAACCAAAGCTGTTGACGGATGAAAGCTGGGCAACCTTACTGTTTTTACAACTGGAACTTTTAGTATTTTACCGATTAAAGCAGGAACAGTACTTGAGGACTGATCATGAATCAAGTCTATTCGACCAGAATAGCTTGTTATAGAATTAAAAATATTCTTATCGTTTAGCAAGTGATCCCATTTAGATTTTCCATCACCGAATTTAATGTATTTTTCTGGGCACTCATTTTCTTCAATATGAGATTTGAAAAATGAGACATTTTTATGGGGAGAATAATTCGACCATTTTAAGCTTGGAATTAAAAATTCTACCGCTTCAAAATCTCTTGATTTTCTTAATATTAATTCCATAAAATTAGAAAAAGACCTTTCCATTCCACCAAGCGCATCTAAATCAAATGTGGGTTTTAGCATATTCCCAATTATCAAAACCTTCAAAATATTGCCCTCTGAACGGATTTGGACAGCTTTATCCTGCTAGGAAATAGACTGGATAATACAGAAAATGAAATTTTAATATTTTTATTTCTGCTTTTAATTTTATTAGACAAATCCTCTTTAAGATTTATATGTGACACATGAACAACTTCGCCAACAGACTTAACATCAATTCCGTTAAGCCAAGCGCGAATTATAAGATCACAATCCTCCCATCCCCATCCTTCAAAATCCTCGTGCAACCCATGAATGAGATCGACACATTCATGCCTAAATAAAACCAAACCATATCCAGGTCGCCACATAGTCCTTCTATTATCTTTTTTAATTAAGACGTATTTATTCAATCTTCTATTATTTCCAAGATAAAATGTATATCTCAATCCAGAAGGGACATTTAGTTCTGCTTTACTTTCAAGCACTTTTTGAACATAACCCAAACTCAATCTGCAATTACAACTATTCAATAGTTTTTCTAATGTGGGCATATTCCATAGAATGTCAGAATCTGAAATCAATATATAGACACCCGAGCTACTTTTAATTCCAATATTGATATATTTTGACTTATTAAAATTAAAATTAGTCTGCGAAACATCTATATAACGAATATTGAAATAATACGTCGAAAAATCCTTCAATAATAAAGAACTTCTTGATCCATCAACAACAATAACTTCAGTTTCAATTTTTAAATCCGTAACAGCTGACCTCAATGACAAAAGAGAATCTATAATTTCCGGCCTATCTAATACCGGATAAATCACGCTTAGCAGTCGCGAATATGCCATGAACTCCCCCTCATCTTAACCAGCCAAGAAAAAGAGCGGTGTGAACTGACGCCCTTTTTTCAGGCAAATTATTCTCCATGACCGTTTCATTATGTTATTTACCTTTGTCGTAGGAAGGTCTAAGGTCGCAGCTTAACAGATTGCCCGAGAATGAAATTGCCCCAACCGATGCATACCGTATATTGTTTGCCGAGAAATAATTTGTCAGTATTATAGTATAGTCGCGGCTGTGTAAATACATTCTCGGACAGCCTGTCAAGAGGTGACACCTTCACTGTGTTTAAACCACTACGCCCGTTCCCTACTCTACCCTATTTTCAGACCGCTTAACACTGCCACCATCTATCAACTTTCACCGCTCAACTTCAACCTCGTTCCTCTCATTGAGGATCTTATAATGATTTGTATTCTTTCAGTAATCTCCTGATTTTGTTAACCGTCACCTCATACGCTTCTTTTCCGGTAAGGTCGACCCCGGCATTTTTCAGAATTTCAAGTGGCTCTTTGTGTGATCCTGCGCCCAGAAATGTCAGATAATCTTCAACAGCGCCTTCTTCCCCAGAAATTACCCGCTCGGATAAAGCTATTGCCGCGGACAGACTGGTAGCATATTTGTAGACATAAAAGGCATTGTAAAAATGAGGGATGCGCGCCCACTCGTAGTTTAACTGCTCATCAATAACCATCCCCTTACCCAAAAACACTTCAAGATTTTTCCGGTAAATGCCGGTTATGCTTTTTGCGATCAACACCTTGCCGGATTCAGCCATCTCATGAATATCTTTTTCAAAATTTGCGAACATGGTCTGCCGGTAGAAGGTTGCCTCTATACGTTTCATGTTGTGATATAGATAAAATTTCTTCTCTTCGCTGGATT
>JAHFOY010000079.1 GCA_023261485.1 Planctomycetota bacterium | reverse complement strand
CATTGACATCGAAATGGAGGTAAAAAAGGCGCAAACCGCCGAAAAATACGGCGCTGATACTTTGATGGAGCTTTCAACGGGAGGAGATTTAACCAAAATCAGAAAACGGGTATTGGACTCCATTTCCCTCACCGTGGGCACCGTACCCCTTTATCAGGCGGCAATCGAAACCAATAAGAAAAAAGGTTCTGTGGTACACATGGAAGCCGATTTTCTCTTCGATGTTATAGAACAGCAGGCAGAAGAGGGCATCGGCTTTATGGCCATACACTGCGGCATCAATCTCATAACCCTTGAACGGCTTAGAAAACAAGGATACCGTTACGGAGGACTCGTTAGTCGCGGCGGTTCGTTCCTGACTGCATGGATGAATCATAACAAGAAAGAAAACCCGCTCTATGAACAAATAGATCGCCTCATTGATATCATGAAAAAGCATGACGTCATCCTCAGCCTCGGAAACGGACTCAGGGCCGGGGCGATTCACGACAGTACGGATCGTGCACAGATACAGGAGCTCATTATCAACTCTGAAATAGCGGAATATGCTCAAGGTAAAGGCGTTCAGATTATTGTAGAAGGGCCAGGACACATCCCCATTGACGAGATAGAGGCAAACGTGCTCATACAAAAACGCCTCAGCAACAATGCCCCATTTTATATGCTTGGGCCCATTACCACAGATGTAGCCCCCGGATATGACCATATTTCATCGGCTATCGGCGCGGCCTTATCGTCGTGTTATGGTGCCGATTTCATCTGCTACGTTACACCGCCTGAACATCTGGCTCTTCCGGGACCTGATGACGTTCGCGAAGGCGTCATGGCTGCCCGTATCGCAGCACACGTAGGCGACATGGTGAAGCTGAAGGACAAAGCAAAGAATTTAGATCTGAAAATGGGTATTGCCCGCAGAGACCTGGATTGGAAGACTCAATACGAAACCGCTATCACCAAAGAACGCGCCCAGGAAATTCGGAATAGCCGCCCTCCGATGGACGAGGATACCTGCACGATGTGCGGCAGTTTGTGTTCACTAAAGGGTGTAATGAAATATTACGAACAAGACCTGAAGAAAAGCCGCAAAAAGAGCGCGACCACAGCGGCATTTTAAAGCAGGCATTCGGTAACTTTTTATAACAGCGTAGTGGCAAGGCGCGCCTTGCCACTACAGTTGATTTGAAATTCCTGCACATTAAAGTTGGCATTCAACCCATAAGCCATGTAGGGACACGGTTTCAAACCTGTCCCTGCCATAAAATATATGTTTGGATATTATAGTGGATTGTCAGCATATTCTTCCCCATTTTCGCCCGATACTCGCTATTTCATACAATGGCATGCTGACAATTGTAGAATAAAGATAAAAATAAATGTTACCGAATAAGGAAGATGACAATTGCAACATCAATTGACACTATTTGATGATCCGACGGTGGCACCACCGACCCTAAAGGCATCTCGTTCTGGCACTTTTGTTGACAACATGCCCTTACCTATCCATCGCTGGTTCCGCTACTCCGCTGGTTTTGCAGCAAGGTGGGTTGAGGAAGTACTGACAGAATGGGATGTCAAACCAGGGCAGCTTGTTCTTGACCCCTTTGTCGGTTCTGGCACAGTGCCGCTCGTTTGCGACAGAATGGGTATTAGCAGTATAGGGGTTGAAGCTCATCCGGTTGTCGCTCGAATATGCAAAGCAAAACTCCTATGGGAAAGAGATCCCGATCGTGTCGGGCATTTCGCAGCCAAAGTCGTGAAGTGTGCGAAAGGCAGAAAACCAGATATTTCCTCCTACCCTCAATTGATCCATCGAAGTTTTGACACAGAAACACTTGCAGTTCTTGATAATCTGAGGTCAGCATGGTCTTTGCTACGGGACTCATCACCAGAATCTGAACTTATTTGGCTCGCTTTGACATCTATCCTTCGTCCGACGTCAAGAGCGGGCACTGCTCAATGGCAATACATCTTGCCAAACAAGACAAAGAAGAAAGTGATCCATCCGCTTATTGCATTTCAGCAGCAAATAGAGATTATCAGGTCAGACCTTCGGTGGATGCAGTCAAGGGCAACGCATTCACACGCCGAACTCATAGTGGGGGACGCCCGCGCCTTCGCAGACCCCATGCCACAAAGTGTTGACGCTGTAATCACGTCTCCTCCCTATGCTAATAACTACGACTATGCAGACGCCCTACGTTTTGAAATGACCTTCTGGGGGGACAGTACTGGATGGGGAGACATCCACGATACCGTAAGGAAATACTTGATCGTATCATCCTCTCAGCATTCGTCACGCGAGAGACTGAAAGCCAGTGACCTACTTGAATCGGACGCAGTAGAACCTATTCGGAATGAACTTGGCGAAGTTATGGAGCAACTCGCCAGGGTGCGCGAAACACATGGTGGTAAAAAGCATTACCACACCATGATTGGCGGGTATTGCCGAGACATCAGTCTTGTGCTTCGTCAACTGAGGATTGCCTGCAAGGCTGGATCCCGAATGTGCTGGGTCATCGGCGACTCCGCCCCATATGGGGTTTACTGTCCCATCGAAAAGTGGATTGCAGAACTTGCAATAGCGGCAGGTTTTAAACAACATCACTTTGACAAACTGAGAGATCGAAACATCAAGTGGAAGAATCGCAAACATAGAGTCCCGTTGAAAGAGGGGCTGCTCCGGATTGAGGGTTGAATATGGCAGAATCTCCAGCGCATCGATTTGGGCAGATGATTGGCGAATTACTTGAATCGGTTGTGCGTCCGCAGCTTGAGGAATTCTGTAGAGATCAGGGACTTTATCTAGACTACCAAAAAAGAGACCGCCCAGCACGATCAGGCAAGAAGGTTTCATGGACTGACCAATACGGAAATGCCCATGATCTTGACTTCGTGATCGAGCGAGAGGGGACAGATCAACAGATTGGCAGGCCAGTTGCCTTTATCGAGAGCGCATGGCGAAGATACACAAAACACTCCCGAAACAAAGCCCAGGAAATTCAGGGCGCGATTCTGCCTCTTGCTGAGAAATACCGATGGAACAATCCGTTTCTTGGAACAGTGCTCGCAGGCGTATTTACCGAGGGATCGCTGGAGCAGCTACGTTCACTTGGATTCCAAGTCCTGTATTTCCCATACGATTCACTTGTTGCGGCGTTTCAATCGGAAGGAATCAACATCGCATTCGACGAAGGCACGCCGGATCACGTGTTCAGGAAAACAACGAATCGGATTGAAAATGCGCCACCGGAACAAATGGCCAGAATACGGGCTCATCTTGTGGCGGCGAACCAAGCCGCTATTGACAGCTTCTTTGTAGCGTTAAGACGGAGGCTTGGTAGGCACGTTACCCGCGTGATCGTGATCCCTCTTTACGGACGAGTGAACGAGTTCGCCACAATAGAAGCTGCACTTCAATTTCTGGATGGTCACATGATCTATGAAGGTTCAGGGGAATTCCGGAAATACGAGATTCGCGTTGAGTTTTCAAACGGCGACAAGGTTGAGGCTTCCATAGAGGCCAAGGACAAGGTCAAGGAGTTTCTCGATTTTGTCGAGAGACAATAGAACGGCTAACAACCGGTTACAGCGGACGGCGCTCTGCTCCGCGCCGCCGCTGCAAGCGTAATCCTTGCTGTTATCCTCAATGAAAGTAACCGTGATTGGGTTATTCATAAAACCACCGGGAAAGGCATTGTTTCACCTAAAGTTCTGCCCTATGAGATCCTTATAGCGGGTTCAGGTTTCCAACCTGAACCCCAAATTTTGATTTGCCACAAACGCTTTGATCTTGCAAATTATTTGGGTTCAAGTTACAAACTTGAACCCGCGATGGGAATATAGATAAATGTTATGCTAACACAAACACAAAATAATGAAGCACAAACATGAAACAAATATTTGAACAAAAAAATCTCTTCTGTCTTCCCTGGGCACAGACGATTCTTGGAACACATCTCAATGGTAAAATAAACTTCATGGCACTGGACTGGTTAACTCGTGTCAATATTACTCCTGCAATGTTAGGCATATGCGTAAACAGAAATAATGCTTCTCATGGAGCAATTGTTGATACAGGAGAGTTCAGCATTAATCTTCCGACAGTAGAAATGATCGAAAAGACAGATTACACTGGACTTGTTTCCGGTAAACATGTTGACAAATCAAATTTATTTGAAGTGTTTTATGGTGAACTTAAATCAGCCCCTATGATTTCTGAATGTCCGCTAACAATAGAATGTAAACTTTCACAGACAGTGGATCTCCCCACACATTCTTTCTTCATTGCAAAAATTATCAATATATACACCGAAGATGAATTTCTGTCGGAAGGTAAACCGGACATGAAGAAAATTAGACCGTTCCTTTTAACCATGCCTGATAATAATTATTGGGCAATTGGTGAGAATTTAGGGAAAGCTTGGAGTGCTGGCAAAAAATTGCGAAAAAAACTAGAAATTAAGGCATAACAAACGGATCAACCTGACCGCAGGGAGCGAAGTTCATAGGCGGCGGCAGCCAAGTAGGGTAGGCACCGCCTACCAAAAATTGAGCAATGGGGGTGGGTACTGCATGAACAATTAGATCGAAATGGTTTTGACAAAGAATCGGTAATTGGGGTGGTGCGCATACGACACCTACGTTAAATATTTGAGTGTCTGCCGTTGGGAACCGCGGGATTGATTATGGCGGGCAATGCCCGCCCTACATAAAAATTGTGCGAATGGAACATGGGCACATATGTCAAATTATCGAAGGATACAGATACCGGGTATAACCTATTTCTTTACAGGAGAAATAAAATGAAAAGAAAAAAATATATATATTGGAAAGATGGTGATACGTGGCTAGGTTACCTTGAAGAATATCCAGATTATCAGACTCAAGGAGTATCACTTGAAGAATTAAAAGAGAATCTAAAAGATATTTATCAGGAATTAACCAGCGGTAACATTCCGTGTGTACGTAAGGTTGCTGAGCTTGAAGTTGCATGAAAAGAAGAGATTTAATAAAGCAAATTGAAAAGATGGGGTGTATTTTAATCCGTCATGGTGGAAAACACGATTGGTACCAGAACCTTAAAACAAAAGTGTCACAACCAGTGCCCAGACACAATGAAATTAAAGAATATTTAGCCAAACATATAATAAAAATGCTTGGAAACTAAGCGTCTAACACTTATAAGGCGCTGCACCTGAGTGCTATTCCGCTCCGCTCTATTGCGGCAGGTGAGCTTTATCGTTAGCATCCTCCCTAACTTGCTCTAAAATCATAAAAATATTTTTCTTTAAAACAGACGGTTGAATTATTATAGTGAATCATTATTCATTACATTTATTGACCGAAAGAATTCCAGTAATTATTGTAAATTTCAAAAGGATTTGTTGCCTTGTCGATCGTATTACTCGAACCCCCACGCCCTAAAAACCCCAACCGGTTTGAGGACGTGGTCAATGCCCCGCTTTCTGCCTGCCTATTCACCGGTTATATTGCATCGGTATTGCGTAAAAATACTATAGAACCAGAGATTGTCAACGCCCATCTCCATGACTTGTCAATAGAGGAAACGATTACACATCTCTCAAAAAAATCTTTCCCCCTTCTGTGCGTTCATACCGTATATCTGTGGGAGAGGACGCAGGATATATTTGATATGCTGTCTACTCTGAAGTCGGCGAATCTAATCGCACATATCAACCTCTATGGATACTATCCCACTTTTGCCTACAAAAAAATTCTTGCTGATTTTCCATTCATTGATTCTGTGACTGTCGGCGAGCCTGAATTTACTACCCTTGACCTTGCAAAGTATATTTTATCCAAAAATTCCCCCTTCATACACTTTGATAAAAAGGAAGAAAAGGAATTGGTGGGGAATGGGGAATTTTTGAATGAAATGAATATTCCCGGACTGGCTTTCAGGAATACCACTGGGAAGATTGTTTTTAATCCGCGTCCTCCTGCCCAGAACTTAGACCAGCTACCGTTTCCTGACCGTCAGGATATCGGTCTCTATCAGAAAAAAGGCATTGTTACATACATCCAGGGAAGCCGCGGGTGTTATGGACATTGTACTTTTTGCTACTTGAATCCCTTTTATGAAGAAATGAACCAATGGCGCGGCAGGAGCGCAAAAAATATATTTGATGAAATTCTTAAACTACACACGGAACACTCTATAGAAAATTTCTATTTTTCAGATGCCAATTTCTTCGGCCAAGGAAAAGCCGGAAAGGAACGGGCGATTACCCTGGCAGAACTTATCCTTGCCCATGACTTGGACATCCATTTTGGTTTTGAGTGTCGTGCAAATGATATTGAAGAATACTCACTCTCAAGACTCGTTATGGCCGGTCTTACCAATGTTTTTCTGGGTTTGGAGAGCGGAGATTCTCGTTCGTTGAAACGATTCAAAAAACACACCACCGTTGATGAAAATAAAAATGCCATTCAGTTGCTGCGAGATTATGGGATTGAACCTACCTTTGGTTTTATTATGTTTGAACCCGAATCCACGATGGAGAGCGTACGGAATAATTTCGAATTTTTACAGGAAACAGGTATTATGACCACCCCTGCCGTAACTGCCCACCTGCTGCATCACAGACAAACCATTTTTGCCGGGACGTCCGACTATCAAGCAATGATACATGAGGTAACCGGCGCTGATACTTCGTTCACAAATTATGAAATATTTTACAGGATAAAAGATCCAAAAGTTGAGGCATTTTCAGAAATCATTTCTCATGTTTGTAAAATCGCCTTATCCTTGCTCCCAAAAACATTTACCTGTGAAAATAATACATCTGGCGCAGGTAATGAATCGAATTTATTAAATACGTTAAACAATGCGCTGGTTACTATATTTGAGAAAACACTTTCGGATTTTGAAACTAATGTAATTCTTGATAATCCGGATTCAGTGAGAGAAACCAGCCTGAAGCTGGCGCATGAACTGGAGATAATTATTGGCAATAAATCAGTTGCCAGCAATCGAACATAAACCCAGCGATGATCATTTATAGTATTGGCACGAAAATACCCCTCACCTTAATCCTTTCCCACAAAGGGGGGAGGAAATCTTTCCCTCCCTTGATGGTAGGGATAAAGGGTGGGTGGCATATTTTCATCAATTGGAGGTAATGAGGCAGTGACTAAAACGAACCCTTCAGACGTTGACTATATATTCCAACTCAGTTTTGGATATTGGAAATCATGTATTCTCTTTACAGCAACAGAATTTGACATATTTAACTTGATCAGCAAAGGCAAGGTTACGGCTAAAGACATTTCCCAATCCATTCACACCAATGAACGTGCAACAGAAATGCTGCTAAATGCCCTTGTTTCACTTGAATTACTTACCAAGCAGGCAAATTCTTACCATAATACCCCTATCTCAAATCTTCATTTAATCAAGGGGAAACCTCATTATCTGGGTGATTTTATCCACCACGCCCACAATATTATGGAAAACTGGACGATGCTGCGGGAAACCGTTGAAACGGGAAAGGCCGTTTCACTGAAAGACTTGCCTGAAGAGGTAGACCCTCACGACCTAAGAGATTTCATCACGGCCATGCATAATATCGCATCCACAAAGGCAGAAGACCTCTGTGGGAAACCCGATTTAAAGGGAGCAAAAAGGCTGCTTGACCTTGCAGGAGGCCCTGGTACGTATGCCATTGAGTTTGCAAAGGCCCATCCGCATTTACATGCCGTTGTCTTTGATCTCGAGCATGTGACCAAGCTTACTCATGAATTTATTAAGGCTTCTGGTGTGGAAGGCCGCGTTACTACACTAGCCGGTAATTGCCTGGAGGATTCCTTCGGAAGAAACGTCTACGATGCCATCCTTGCTTCAAACATCTTGCATATTTACAATCCTGCAAATAACACGAAAATACTCAGGAAATGCTGGGATGCCTTAAAGGATGGCGGCCAGGTTATTATCCATGAATTTGTCCTGGACGAAACCAGGACAAGCCCGCAATTTGCCGCCCTTTTCAGCTTGAATATGCTCATCGGCACACAGGAAGGGGCGTCTTACAGCGAGTCCGAATATAAAACATGGCTTGAATCGGCTGGTTTTAAGCATATCAGAAAGATTGATCTCGAATCTAATTCCTCTTTGATTATTGGCAAGAAATAACGGTGGAGTAAAAAATGTTTATCCTAAAAAAGATTATTGCTCAATTATTTTTTCCGGGTCCGCTATGCCTGGAAATATTGATTGCGGGCTTGCTGCTGCTCCTGTTCACGCGGAAACAAAGAGCCGGAAAGATTATTCTTTCTATCGGAGTTGTTCTATTTACCCTCCTGAGTTACACCGCTCTTTCAAATATATTTCTCAGGCGATTGGAATATCAGTATCCGCCGCTTATCTCGACCGCAGCATCCGATTTCGCACCCGGTGAGGTCGTACCACAGGTCAGGTGGATTGTAGTTCTGGGTGGAGGTCACACATCTGACCCAAAAATCCCTATTACCAGCCAACTCTCAGGACCATCTTTAAGTCGCCTGGTAGAAGCCGTCCGTTTACACAATCAGATACCCGGAAGCAGACTCATTTTGTCGGAGGGAAAGGTTTTTGACTCAGTTCCCGGGGCGGAAACTATGGCTGAGGTTGCTAAAGCCATTGGCGTAAAGCAGGAAGATTTGATTTTGGAATCAGAATCGAAAGACACCATAGATGAAGCCCGAATCATCAAATCAATCGTTGGAAACGACAAATTTATTCTGGTTACTTCGGCCTCACACATGCCACGCTCAATGGGCATGTTTAAGAAATTGGGTATGCATCCTATTGCAGCTCCTACGGATTATACGGTCAAAGAAAGCCAGGGCATCAGCCCAGGCGACTTTTTCCCAGGTTCCGGAGGCTTACGCAGGGCGGAAGGTGTCATATACGAATATCTGGGTCTCATCTGGGCAAAGCTGAGAGGCCAGATATAAGAGTTTCTTGCTTCGTTTATGCCACGAAGACACCAAGTCACAAAGAAAAGACTTCGTGTCTTCGTGGCATTGTGGCTATTTGAAATTACTAAATTGACTTAATTCTGTCAGGAAGGACTATTAAAGCACTTATGCAGGCAATCATATTTGACATGGACGGTGTACTTGTTGATTCCATGCACTATCACGCAGAGGCATGGGCTAGTGCGTTGAAGACGGCAGGGATCAATATTGACAAGAAAATAATCTATGAACTTGAAGGCGCAAATTACCGGCAGGTGATTGATATCATACTCAGGCAGTTCGACCGCATCCCAACAGAAGAGGAGATACAGGATATTGGCAGTAAAAAATTAACGATATTTGGACAGATAGCACGCGTAAAACCATTTGGCGGCATAAAGGAACTCCTCGAAACACTTAAGCAAACATATAAACTCGCAGTCGTCTCAGGTTCAAACCGGAGTACCGTTCATGAAACAATAAACGCCTTCTTCCCAGAGACCTTCCAGGTCATTGTTGATGGTGAAGAGACCAAGATTTGTAAGCCGTCTCCTGAACCTTACCTGAATGCCGTCCAGAGACTCGGTGTATCAGAGGATCAATGTCTTGTCATAGAAAACGCCCCTCTTGGCATACGCTCGGCAAAAAGCGCAGGTTTGCGGTGTATAGCCGTCACAACATACCTTGACCGGGAGTGCCTGAAAGAAGCAGACTTGATCTTGGACAACCACAGGGAGATTGGAAAATATATACAAAGTGAGGTAGAACGAAAGGCAAAAAAGTAGCGCCGACTCTTCCCAGAACGTAGTCGAAAGCAGGCGTGGTCGGTCAAAGGCGGAGGATATACCTTTGCGCTACTAATAAACAAGAGAAAAATGGTGTAAAACCTAATGAATTTATAAAGTAATCAGTTTTTTATCTCCATATTTCGTTATCAATTCTTTCAAAATCTTCAATATTTTTCTGAAACTCTTTTAAATCTTTTTCGCTCCATGTGCCGGCTAGATGGTCAAGATCGTGGTATATTTTTGTCCTTCTCTTCTTCTCTATCCCAAGAGACTCTTTAACCATTTTCAACAGGAGTGCATTGACACTTATTCCCTCACTCTTTGCATGTTCCTTTAAGAGCTTTGAAATTTCATTATCAATTCCCCTGATAGTCATTGTCGCCATACAAACCTCTCCTTCATTCAAAAAGTAAAAGACCTTCAATACTTTCAAAATGTCTGTCATTTGTAAAAAGATGCGCGCCGTGTCGCATTGCTGACGCCGCTACCCAGATGTCATTGGTTGGTATAGGTGTCCCTTTTTTCTTCAGGTTCCAGAATATTTTTGCATAATATTCTGCAGTTTCTTCATCCATTTGAACGATATGAACTCGGGGCGAATCCAGGAATTGTTCGAGTTCCTCACGGTTATTGCGTTCCTTACTGCCACCTTTAAACCCGCATAGCAATTCGCCTAACACTACAATAGAGACACCGATAAATTCGGCCCTTCTTAAAATTTCCAGTATAAAAGCACCATTTCGCTTAAAAGAGATATAGACGTTTGTGTCGATCATAATCTTTTTCATGAAATTATATTCCTCTATTATGCTTTCAAAAAATGATAGCAAAATGATGTCATAAATACAAGCGCATTGGAAATAAAAAAGGGAGCACTATCCCTATCTTCTTACAGTTCCCTAGAAAAATATAATACCTCGAGAACGGTATAAAATTAGCATATGAAAGAATTGCATATCTTATGTGAATGTGCCCTGCTCAAATCCATGCAGGATGTCAAAGTATTTATCATTGCATAATAAAGTATCAGGATTGTCTTAAACAGCATTATCAAGATGAAGACATCCAGAATAATTCAAATACCGTTGAGTGCGTCATATCCCACATCTCGGGGAAATTGAATCAGGTAAAGAAATTTGAGTCGTTTCTTGGCGCTCATTATACGCTGACGTTGAGTATGCTTTACTGGAGACTTCATCCTTTTACGACTTCCCGATTCAAGGAACGCAACGGGAAATCTCCTCTTTTTTTAGCCGGAAGTCACCATGATGTTCATGGAGATTGGATAGATGTCCTCTTGAGTATAAAGAATCAAAGCGAGTGCAACGATGTGGTAAAATATCTTCGAATTAATTACTTACGATAATTTGAGCAACACTTTTTTATACAGCGTTGAATGTGTCACTTCTCCTTTCGGTCGAAATAACAAAAATATAGGTTTTTGTTCTGGTACTCATTACAACAGTGCTCATTCAAGTTTCATATTTGCCTCTTGGGGAATATTTGCTAATATTTAATCTGCGTGTAACTTTATTTTATAAATAAATCTTTATGTAGAAGGAGATACTGTATGAAGCGTATTGGGTATTTTGCAGGTGTTGCAGCAGCGGCTTTATTTTCAACGGCTTTTTATGCAGGCAATATGGTCGTTGCCGGTGAATGTTGTGGTACAAAGCAAGCCTCGGCTGCTGAAAAGGCGGAAACAAAATGCGTGGCTTGTGGAAAGGCTATCAGCGATAAAGATAAGTCGGTAAAGGTTGAACACGGCGGGAAAACCGTTTATCTCTGCTGCGAGGTTTGCGCTGAAAAATTCAAAAAAAACCCGGGCGAATGTATGAAAGATAAAGAGCAAAAATAGTGAAAAATCCGTAGGGGCAGGTTTGAAACCTGCCCCTACATTAATGTTTATGAAATTCAAAATTACCTAAGCCTGGAATTAATTATTAGTGGCAATAGCTGTTGCCGCCAATGATCTCAACTGCCCATGGTGACAAACCAACATCGGAAATTCTCACGTAGTTGTCTGTTGTACCATCGATAACATAAACGGAGTTATTGGTAGAGCACGCCAGATAGACGGTTTTCCCATCGGGTGTCGTTGTTGCGGTTTCCAGCATTAATCCCTCACCAAACTTAATCCGTTTTAATTCCTTATACTTCTCCAGGTCAATCACGTATACGGCGCTTTCCGGCTGGCTGATGATGTATGCCTTTTTTCCTCCATTTACAAAATTTATCCCCGTCATCCCTTCACCGCCTGGGAATGTGGTTATGACCTTATTGCTCTTCACATCGATTACCGATACCGTCTGGGCGTCGTTATTGGGGACAAGTACCTTTGTCCCATCTGGAGACGCGTAAGCCCGCCATGGTTTAGCACCAACAGAAATGGTTTTTATGACATTGTCAGTTCGTGTATCAATCACTGCCACCTGATTGGAATCGCCGTCGGCTGCATATAAATACCTGCCGTCCGCGGTTAACGTGGGATTTGCAATGCCGTTTATTTCGGAAAGTCTTTTGTCCAGATTCAATGATGCCAATACATGGGTGTTACCAATATAGATGGTCTTTATAAGTTTTTGACTCTTTACATCAATGACCCCAATTTCATGGGCGCCTAGGTTCGACACATAGACCTTGGACATATCAGGTAACATGGAAAAACCGTGCGGTTCGTAAAAACCCTGAATCCTGTTTATTTCTTTGCTATTTATGAGATCCACGATTGAAACGGCGCCTTCTTCCATATCACCAATATATGCCCATTTCCCATCGTGTGATATTACAAAATGCTCGGGGGCGATACCTAAACTCACCTTCTTAATCTCCCTGGTTTTCAAATCGACAATTACGGCGTAATTTTTTTGTGTACCTGTAGTAAGCAGCCTCTTTCCATCCATAGTAGCCATGGTCATGTGCGGATTGCAGCAGTTGCCGCACGCAATGCGGTCGATAACCTTGTTTGTCTTCATATCGATAACGGCAATGTCGCTCGAATCACGGTTCGTTACAAAGACCACGGATTGAGGATCAAAGGTTTGCTGTATGGCAGATTTTGGTTCATTTCCAGCATTTACCTGTTGCGACAGTATCACCAAGCCTGCTACACATAATACTGACAGTCCTATTTTTTTAAACATCGTTCTCTCCTTTCAAAAAATATGTCAAATACGGTTTATACGCACACCAAACCAGCTATTTCGGCTTTCACCTCCTTTTCGTTACTTTTTATTTGGGACGCTGATAAACGCGGATGAACACAGATTTGTAATTATTCGTGTTTATTTGTGTTCATTCGTGGCTAATTGCGGAATTTAGACTGTAACTATCCGAGTTCATCTGCGAAAATCTGCGTCCTCATTTCTGCCACTTCTTTCAGTATCTCTGTGTCTCAGTGGTTTAAATTAAAATTCAATTTGTGTTCTTACACCAGCCAGAGTTACTACATCACTATCTTCCAAGCCAACCGGGTCAAATACCGCCTGGAATAAGGGTGTGATGGCAAAGTGCTTATTAAAGGCAAACTTATAATATACCTCTGTTACCTGTTCATTTTTCCCATCCAC
>JAHFOY010000199.1 GCA_023261485.1 Planctomycetota bacterium | reverse complement strand
TTAATCCCGTTAACCGATATAAAGTTTTCGGCCTTTTCGATATCTTTATGTATTTAAGCATACCTCACCCCCTTTCTGGGATAGTATGCCATTTTTAAATTAATTATGCAATAAATCTAATTGCTAATTCAATCTGATCTTCCTTTGGCTGACTAGGCCATTTATTTTGTATTTTTTTATAGACTATTACCCATAATTCACGCAAGATAAATCCCAAAATATAGGCCAGGATGAATATCGGAATAAACGTTCCAATATTACATATATTTTTCTGTGAGGATTCTATAAAGAAAGTCTTTATTGCCCTCGTAGGCCCAAACAATGTCAAGTACCCTAGAAGCAATACTGTAGCTCCAGGAACTACTCTAGCAATGAGGTCATAAAATATTTGAGGAATAACACTCCACGGCATAACTTCCCTCTATACCTTATTCTAAGGGCTTATGGACGATTGATTATACAGCAGACATCTATTTTTACCTTTATTCTATAATTGCTGGCATGGTATCGTACAGTATAGCGTATGTCAAGCCAAAATCGGCATAATTACTTGAATACGTGAAGATGTTTTCGATATAATGGAACAAATTTTTGCCACTAAGACACGAAGGCACGAAGAAATACTTAGTGTCTTTGTGACTTTGTGGCAAGTATGAATTTCTTACAATACAATCTTAGCCTCTAACAGTGAATAAACATTTAAACCTACTCTTTCTGGCAACCGAGAATTTACTACGGCACAGGACAAAGACGATTGTCGTCTGTCTCTGCATTATTGCCATCCTAGCACCCTTTATTACTGCTATTTCCATCTCTGAAGGCATTAGGGCTCAATCCCTAACATCCGTGGAAGCGGGTGCAGACCTCTACCTGACCTTCGATGAATTTGGCAGGAATGCGGCGATTCCCCTAAAATATCTGGATGAGATTAAAAAGATTTTTGGGGTAACAAAGGTCATACCACGCATTATCGGCCGGGCTTTTTTGCAAAATAAACTGGCAGTCATTGTGGGCATCAACAAGGAAGACCTGCCGGAGTCCATCTCCTGTATTTCTGGTCGTATCTTTGAACATCCAAACGAGGTCGTCGTGGGTTGTGAACTGGCCGGACATTTCCAACTAAATACCGGCGACCAGTTCAGCATGCGCGGACAGCAGCGCAAGACCTTTACTGTTGTAGGATTCTTTTCGTCAGACTCGAGCATCTGGGGGTCTTCTATGATACTCATGTCTTTCAAAGATGCCGGAGAACTGTTCGGCAAACAAGACGTTGCTACGGACATACAGATCCACAGCCTGCCAGGCCATAATTCAGAGATTGCAACTGACCTGTATGATATTTTTCAGAATGAACCTTACAGACTGCAGGACAAACACATGGTAGAGTTGTATTTTAAAAAAGGGTTTATGCTCAAGGAAGGCGTCTTTAGCACTTTATATCTTGTGGCCTTTGCCTTAGGTATCCCTGCCATTCTGGTAGCCTCTGGTTTTGGGCTATCTGAACGAAAAAGGGAAATCGGTATTATGAAGGCAACGGGGTGGCATACCCTGGAAGTATTGGAACTCATTTCCTTTGAACAATTACTCATCAGCTTATTGGGAGCCACCATTGCCATAGTGCTGTCCATAATATGGGTCAAATGTCTCAATGGCGCATTCATTGCCCAATTCTTTGTTGCCGAGATAACGATGCTGCCGAAATTCACGCTGCCTGCAAGGTTTCTGCCGTTGCCGTGTATGCTTAGTTTTTTCTTTGCCTTCATATTAACTATGGTCGGAAGCATCTATTCTTCATGGAGGGCGTCAACCGAGTCGCCGGTTGTATCAATGAAATAATGATAAAAACAGAAGGGCTTTGTAAATCGTACCACTGCCATACTCGCCACGAGGTACGCGCAATACAGGACATTAACTTGCACATCCCGAAAAATAGCTTTGTGGTGTTGAGCGGTCCGTCTGGCTCAGGGAAAACCACCCTGCTGAATATCATCGGTACTCTGGATAGGCCCACTAATGGAAAGATATTCACGTACGGAGAAGATATCACCTCGTTTTCGGATATCGCCCTTTCAAGGCTTCGAAGGGAAAAGATCGGTTTTATCTTTCAGTACTTTCATCTCATCCCAAGGCTTTCCAGTTGGGAAAACGTCTCGTATCCCCTCATTCCATCAGGAACCAGTCTCAAAAACCGTCTCGAAATGGCTAAAGTACTTTTAGAAAAGGTGGGGCTCGGCGACAGGTTGGACCATACCCCCGAAGAACTCAGCGGTGGTCAGCAGCAGCGGGTAGCCATCGCACGGGCGCTGGTAAATAACCCGGAAATTATCATTGCAGACGAACCGACGTCAAACATAGATGATGAAACCAGTAAAGACGTTCTGGCGCTATTACAAGAGCTAAAGACTTCGGGTGTAACTATCATTGTCGTTACTCACGATACTTGTTTCGAAAAGATTGCCGACGTGGTCTATAAAATGAAAAACGGGAGGATTGCATGATTGTTTTACCACGGAAATACACGGATGAGCACAAGAAATAAATGAGTAAATTATTATATGAAGAGTTAGTTTGTTGTTTAATTTTGGTGCAGATAAATTTGAAATGATGAGAAAAATACTTTATAGTCAGTGTACTTCCGTGAATATCCGTGGTAAGCAATTACAATGATTATCAACATCTATACCATTATCATGTTGTTTGTCGCCTTTTTGTCTCTCTTCTTAGGGGGATTCCTGGTTTATGCAACGCTAAAGATACTTCTCAGTTTTGAACCCCTTTTGCCGCTGGAGACAAAAAGCAAGTTTGAACAGAAGGGATACCTGATATTTCTGATGGCGTGCGTGGCTCTCTCCATCCGGATGATTGCCTGGCCATGGTTCTACTTCATGCTCCAGGGCTTTGTGTCCGAAATACCCGGGGCGATGTGTATGTTTGGAGTCACACAGATTCTGCCATCCACTGTTACCTTTCTGCAGATTATCAAACCTGTTTCGTTCTTTATCATGGGCGGCTGGCTTCTATGCTATTACGTTGATAAATCCATCCCCACAACACCACTTGCCAGAAGGAACCTATTCTTTCTTCTCGTCGTCTGTGGTGTACTTTTAGCCGACAGCATTGCCGATGCTTATTATGTGATTCGCATGAAACCGCTCATGTCCGTCTCGTGCTGTGCTACCTTTTTTGATGTGCCTTTACGGCCTTCGGCCATGATCCCTCAAGCCGTTTTTGGGAGAAATTTCCAAAAGATTTTATTTATTCTGTATTATCTATCAAATATAATCCTTATCGCCTTACTATTTACAAGCATTTCCAGAAAATGGTTATCGTTAACGCCAAAATACAGAAGAATTATCCTTTACAGCCAGGGTGTAATAGGAATTATCAATATCCCTGTTGTAATATATACGTTTATTGAAAACAT
>JAHFOY010000198.1 GCA_023261485.1 Planctomycetota bacterium | reverse complement strand
ACGCAGGCAATTCGAAAAAGACCCTGCGTATTTCGGCGAGATTTATATAATGAATGCCGACGGCTCTGACCAGAAGAGGCTTACCAACTGGCCGGGGTACGATGGCGGGACTTTTTTTAGTCCGGACGGAGAGAGAGTCATCTGGCGGCATTTTAATGAAAACGGCATGCTGGCCGACGTCTACACCATGCGGTTAGACGGATCGGATATGCGCAGGCTGACCGATTTTGGGTCGATGTCGTGGGCCCCGTATTTCCATCCATCGGGAGAATACGTGATTTTTCACTCGAACAAATTTGGGTTTGCAAATTGTGAATTGTTTGTCGTTGACGCCCGCGGCGAAAAGGAGCCTGTCCAGATAACCTTTACCGACAAATTCGACGGATTGCCCGTTTTTTCGCCTGATGGCAAGCTCCTTTCCTGGACTTCGAACAGGACGGCAAATGGAAACTCTCAACTATTCCTGGCTGAATGGAATCATGAGGCCGCCTTGACGGCGCTCAAGGCATCACCTGCGCGGCAGGCATCTCAGTCCGCTAAAGCTTCTGACATCCCGAAGGTTCTTGGGCAGGATACTTCCATCAAACCTTCTCTCTCCAAACCTGTGGCAGAGAATACAGAGAGCCGTTTTTCGCCGGAAATCACCGCTGATGATTTACGTACTGAAGTGAACTATATTGCTTCAGACGAACTGGAAGGCAGGATGACTGGTTCCAGGGGCACGCAAATGGCATCCGATTATATTGCCGCTTATTTTAAGGAAATCGGGTTGAAAGCCGCTGGTAACAAGGAAAGTTATTTTCAGGAATTCCCTTTTACTTCAGGGGTGAAAATAATTCCTGATCAAAATCACTTCCAAATCAGGAAAGAAGGTAGTGAAAAAGAATCATCCAAATTCGAGGTACATAAGGATTTTATTCCCCTGGCATTTACCGCAAATGGTGAAGTGGAAGGACAGGTAGTGTTTGCTGGATATGGCCTGTCAGTTCCTGGAAATAATGGGGTTAGCTATGATTCATATGCAGGCCTGGATGTCAAGGACAAGATTGTGCTTGTACTCAACTATCTTCCTGAAGAAGTGGACATGAAAAGACGACACGAACTCAATCTCTATGCCGGACTCCGCTATAAGGCGTTGCTTGCCCGTGAACGCGGGGCAAAGGCCATATTGGTCGTTAACGGTCCGAAATCACTCAATACAGGCGAATTGATACCGCTTTCGTTCGATAAGGCATCGGCAGATTCGGGAATTATTGCGGCTTCCATCAGTATTAAAACCGCAGAAGCCCTTTTTGCCGGTTCTGGCAAGGACATTACAACTATTCAATCAAAACTGGATAAGGAAGATCGTGATACTGCGGGAAGCTTTGATTTGCCTAACGTCCAAGTGAAGATTTCTGCAGCGGTTGAGCGGGAGAAAAAGACAGACCACAACGTGCTTGGTCTCTTACCACCGCCGGAGGGTACGGAAAATCCAGAATATGTTATGGTAGGCGCTCATTATGATCACATTGGTCATGGAGAGATCGATTCTCTTGCTCGTAAGGGTGAGGAGGGCCAGGTCCATAATGGCGCCGATGACAACGCTTCCGGTGTGTCGCTAGTATTGGAATTATCGGCATCTCTGGCTAAGGCACGGAAGGAAAATCCCCAAAATTTCAGGCGAGGGGTTATTTTCTCCCTCTGGTCGGGGGAAGAGATGGGGATTATCGGGTCATCATACTTTGCCAGGCATCCTACCGTTCCACTGAAAAATATCGCAGCGTATATCAACTTTGATATGGTTGGACGTCTAAAGGATAATCGCTTGATCATTCAGGGAACGGATTCATCCGAATATTGGACCAAACTGATCGAAAAGCGTAATGTAACGTCTGGATTCAATCTTGTACTTCAGCACGATCCATACCTGCCAACCGATGTTACCGCATTATATCCGGAAGGAGTTCCTGTGATAAACTTCTTTACCGGCAGTCACGAAGATTATAATCGGCCTACGGACGACCCCGAAACTCTCAATTATGACGGCATGGTAAAAATCGCCAGGTTTGTTCAATCCATGATTACCGATCTTGCCAGGAGCCAAGAACGCCCTGTGTATGCGAAGGTGGAGAGGAAGGCCGTACCCAACGAACAGCACGGCTCACAGCGGGCATACCTGGGCACTGTCCCGGATTTTTCGAGCGAGAATATCGTGGGTATAAAAATAGGCGGTGTTAAGGCTGAAGGGCCAGCGGATAAAGCCGGGTTTAAGGAAGGCGATATCATTATCGAATTCGGTGGTCTGAAAATTACCAACATTTACGACTACAAATATGCGCTGGATAGCGCGAGAATCGGCAAACCTGTCGAGGTGGTAGTGCTGAGGAGTGGCAACCACCACACGCTGACCGTCGTGCCTGAGGCAAAGAAGTAACATATCAGTGGCAAGTGGCAAGTGTCGAATGACGGGTGACAAGCGGTATTCACGTCACTTGCTACGCGTCACCTGTCACTATCTTTTAAACTGTAAACACAGTTTTTCATTCATATTCTATGAGTATCACAGAAATGTTGTCGACTCCTCCTTTGTCGTTTGCCTCTTTTATCAGGTGATCTGCCGCCATAGCAAGATTATCTCTATATTTTTGTATAATAGATTCTATCTCCTCATCTGAAAGCATATCGGTAAGGCCGTCTGAACAGAGGAGGAGGATATCTTCTGGTTTCAGCTTTACCTCTTCTACTTCCGGGACTGGCGTTGCCTGCCCACCAACAGCCTGAGTAAGCACACGCATCTTATGCACAGGAAGATCCCCTTCCTCAGTTGCTCCATTTTTAACAAAATACATTTCAGAGGTATGATCCTGGGTAATCCGCTTTATTTCATTTCTGAGAAGATACGCCCTGCTATCGCCAACATGGCATATGTGGGCATTGTTTCCAGTAACCAGCATCTGTATGAGAGTTGTTCCCATACCCGCAAGATTGACGTCTGTCGTTGACATTGCCTTTACCGTATGGTGTGACTTCAAGAGAGATTCGACAAGAAGCCTTGAAACATCCTCTTTATTTTTGGTTTTGTTAATATTTTCCTTGAGCCAGGCGTAACATTCCTTTACCGCTAAATCACTTGCCACTTCACCCGCCTGATGCCCTCCCATTCCATCGGCAAGAAGGAAAATGTGCATGGGTTCATCAACCAGCATACTATCCTCGTTATGCGTTCTTTTCCTCCCAACGTCGGTTTTATATGCCACTTTCATATTGAACATATCCGAGGTAACCGTCACTATGCCTTAAACCCCTTTCCCCCCCTTTAATTTAGGTTGCCTTTGGCAACGACTTTTTTATACACCAAAACATCATGTAGGTGCAGGTTTCAAACCAGCCCCTACGCTGGTTCAGGCTTGCAGCCTGAACCGAAACATTTGGTTCAATCGAGGACGATT
>JAHFOY010000078.1 GCA_023261485.1 Planctomycetota bacterium | reverse complement strand
CAGAAAAGGTTGTACGTAAAGCCTCATGTCCTGTGCTTACGGTTAGAATGTCTCCATCTATTCCCGGTACAAACTAAATCTATAAAAAAAGAAAGCCATTGCAGCATATTAAGAACACTGCAATGGCTTATAACAAAGGGGTCCTTGGGAGAAATCTACCTTTGTTTATATTTACCGTACTGAATATTTTCCCATATGCCTATCATGTAATTCACCGATCTTCGACTTGTTCCAGTTGGACACCCTGCTGTAATATCCAACAATTCGGGTGACTCCGTTAAGACGTGTAAAGATTCCCGTTTCAAGGGCACAGATAACCGATTTTAAATCCTGCTTAATCACCGAATCAACATCCAGGGCATATGCACATTCTAATTTGTGATTAATAATCTTTAAACAATCCTCTTTAGGCGTATTCCCGGGAAGCTCGCCATCTATCTCCAAATATTCATGACCTTCAATTGCCGCATCAAAGGCGCTCAGCTTTTCTTCAATAAAAAACTGTATATCATCTTTACTCCCCATTCTCTCCGACACCGAAGGTCTTTCCAGCATTGCTGTTGTCATCTCTTCATATCTCCTTATTATTATGTGTGTTTACTATTTCTAAACCATTACTTATCAAAATTTATTTAAAATTTAAAATATCAAAATCAAGCAGGATAATTTTTATGAATACTTACAAATTAATTCGACTTAAAAACACATCACTTTACAAACCGCCCCTTCCCTCACCCCCTTTCCCTGATAAAGTTTAACATACCCTGCTTACAACATATGGTATATCTAACATGGGTAGAAAATATAACACAAAAAAAACCTTTGTCAAGAAAAAATACAATATTTTGTACACATATTTATATTCTATACAACCTATTGAAGATTAAATATTTTATTTATCGGCACTTATGATTTTGCAGAGCTCCAGATGTCAATCAATACATTGTATACATAATAAGTTATTTATTTACCAAGTTTTTTATTGAAAAGACATCCACATACTTAGTAAAATTCACTACGTGAAAAAGGCAGCCATTTTTGACATTGATGGAACAATACTCAGGAATATTTCTTCAGAAAGAGTTTTTTTCCGTTATCTTCTGAATAAAGGAATTGTTACTACGAAAGACTTATTGCGATTCGCAAATGTCCTTATCAGCAACCTTTTACAGTTAAAAGGATTATACCTTAGAAAAAACAAATATTATCTCAAGGACAAAGAATATGAACTGGTCGTTTCTGAGATAAAAGAGTGTTTTAAAAGACAAATTTCCTCTCATATTTCACCAACCGCACAGAAAGAAATAAGCAGGTTGAAAGATGCAGGTTATTTGATTATTTTACTATCCGGAACGTTAAGTCCTTTGGTAGAATGTTTCAAGAAATACTGTGACGCAGATATAGGCGTGGGTACTTGCCTTGCCCTTGACAATGAAGGCAAGATAACCGGTGAAATAGACGGTATACACTCTTACAGTGGTGGAAAAGTAAAGGCTGTAAACCAACTTGTTGCAGAGCACAATATTGACCTTTCGTCATCTTATGCCTATGCCAATCAATATTTAGATGTAAAATTTATGCGTATGGTAGGACACCCGATAGCTGTAAATGCAAGCCCCATGCTGCGGTTGTATGCAAATATTAAACGTTGGAAGATCATGGAATTTTGAGAGGAAAGCACATGAACATCTATGACATCATAAAGCAAAGACGGAGTATTCGTTCTTATAAACCCAACCCTGTCGAAGAAGAAAAGCTCAATAGAATATTAGAGGCTGCACGGCTTGCCCCTAGCGCTGCCAACAGGCAACCTGTCTACCTTATTGTCATCAAAGATGAAAAAACAAAAAAACAGTTAAAGAAGGCTTACGGTGAAGAATGGTTTTATACGGCGCCCGTAATTATCTGCGCCTGCAGTATCCCGGAAAAGGCGTGGAAACGAGGTGATGGAAAAAACTATGCTGATATTGACGCCACGATTGCGATGGATCATCTCATTCTTGCTGCAACAGAGGAAGGGTTGGCTACGTGTTGGATTGCTGCTTTTAAAGTCCCCATCGTAAAATCTATTCTAAACTTACCCCCTGGAATGGAACCTGTAGCGCTGACGCCTCTTGGATATCCTCAGGATATTCCGGAATCCACCTTTCGTAAACCCTTGGAAGAATTTGTAAAAATCATCTAACGGGATACGGGCATCCTTAGCCGTTCCCGCAATTCTTCGGCATTTTTAATAACTTTTTTTTGCTGTTCTTCTTTTGGTAATTGCTTCAAATGTTCTAACTGGTAATTAAGATAATGTTCGTCCTTCAGTTTAACAGGCAACACAATCTCAGAAAAGAAATCGAAGGGAAAAATTTGGTATAGGGGCGGCTTAATCTTCTCATAGACAATTTTTCTTTCATACAGGAGTCTGCCTTCCGCATCTATTTTCTCGATTGTGATCTTGCGTGTTCCGTAATAGGTAAAAGTAGTTGTTACAGGCGTCTCACCAATCGGTTCATCGTCCAGGTAAACCATCGCACCTGGAGGTTTGGAATCAATTGTAAGTGATCGCAACACACATCCGCAGAGTGCGACACAGATGAAAAGACAAAATACAATAAACATACATGCCCGTTTGGGAATTTGACAGTACACTTTTAACCCTTCTTCAAAGACGCCGTTGAAAGATCAACAATCTCTGCACTAAATGTTTCAAGATCAAGCACCGCTACAGTACTTTTACCATTCAGCCACCCACAGCACTCACCGGGATTTATATACATGGGATTACCTTCTTTAATCTCAGGAACATGGGTATGCGCACTGATAATGATATCTGTGTTCATCTTCGACCTTTTTGAAAGACTTTCGAGCATGTGGGTAACAATGATGTGTTTCCCGTCCAGAATGACATTGTAGGGCGGCTCATGGATATCCTTACATATACCAAGCAGACCCCTCCGTTCGCCATCATTATTTCCGAATATCCCTAAAAACCTTGCCTTCAGCTTCATTAATTCTTTTAATGAGAATGGTGCAACATAGTCACCTGCATGGATGACATACTTAATGTCCTGGGTATTAAAAAAACGAACTGCCTTCTGAATAGCAGTAATATTATCGTGTGTATCCGCAATAATTCCAATCTTCATCGAAGAAATTAGGCCTTCGGCGGCTTCCCCCCTGGTTTCCCCCCGTTTACGGGGGGGGATGATGGGGGGTATTTGAAATTCCAATACGTCAATGTAGAGCGAAGAGACTCTTCGCTCTACAAACCGCTTAAATAAAATGAATATTCCTATACAATCTAGTTATTATTTAAAAATTACAATCGGCATTATACCCATAGATTTTGTTTTGTGTCAATATAAGAATATGATTCGCACTGCGAATAAGTTTGAATTTATTTGGGGAGCAAGACCATGCATCATATTAATACATGGCGGAGAGGCCGGGATTCGAACCCGGGGTAGAGATTTTGTCTCTACAACGGTTTAGCAAACCGTCGCTTTCAGCCGCTCAGCCACCTCTCCGTTTATTCAGGCTGTTATCAAGAAATGATTTTTAAAAACAAAACAACCACGGACGACACTACTACATTTGCTCATGAAATCCGTGGTTTTTATTAATCTATGCTGACTGCGCCACACACCAAAGTATAGAGCAGCGCTTAAACCTTAGATACTTGGCGGAGGGAGTAGGATTCGAACCCACGGGAGGCTTTCGCCTCCAGCAGTTTTCAAGACTGCCGCCATAGTCCACTCGGCCATCCCTCCTCGTATTAGAGATTATTTTCTGCGTTACAGACCTCTTCCAGAACCTTCCTGGCCACAAAGATTGGCGTATTCTTTTGCATCGCCAGTGCAATTGCATCACTGGGTCTGGAATCAATCTCCACAGTCGAACCGTTCTGCATCAATATAATCCTAGCATAAAACGTGTTATTT
The DNA here is from genome assembly GCA_023261485.1 of Planctomycetota bacterium. Classification (GTDB taxonomy): domain Bacteria; phylum Planctomycetota; class Brocadiia; order Brocadiales; family Brocadiaceae; genus Wunengus. The sequence goes on along the minus strand of JAHFOY010000078.1, from coordinate 9,590 downwards.
CTGAGGTCGTTAATAACAATCCTTACAACGCCTGCATTCAAACCTTCAATGACATTGCAAATCAGGTCGTGCGTTAATGGGCGGGGAGTGGTAACCCCTTTGACTGCCCGATCAATCGCCCATGCCTCATGGAGTCCAATTACAATAGGAAAACTCCGCTGTCCGTCTTTTTCCTTCAGGACAATAATCTGATGATCACTCGTCTCCGTGATCATGATCTTTGAGAGTTCCATATGAACCATACGCCACCCTGCTTCTTTAAAGCGACAACGCAAGACAAAATACCTGTCGTTTGATATTCCGCAAGCGGAAAATCAGTAGAAATTTTAGCACATCGACCCCTTTTGTCAAATGTTTTTTAGTTTAAAGGCTAATATTTCAATACGGATATTTACCGAATCACAATGAATTATTTACCTATTAAAATTCGCGTACTTATTTGATCAACCTTTGCGTTACCCAGTGTTTCTCCGATTCCTGAAACTTCATTGACACTCCAAAGATCGACTGCTATACTAACGCTATTTCTGGGCAAATTAATGATTAAATACATTATACTTGGTATCATCCAGGGCTTAACAGAATTTTTGCCTGTAAGCAGTTCCGGCCATCTGGTAATCCTAAAAAACTATTTACAGGTTGAAGAAACTCACGGTGCGCTGCTAGAGGTTATGCTCCACCTGGGTACGCTTATCGCTATTTTTGCGGTTTTCTGGAAGGATATTCTTGAAATCATGCGCTGGGTTATTATTTCTATACTAAAACTTTGTTCGGGAGGACGACCCAAAGAAATATGGGTGGATGACCATTACACGCGACTTTTTCTCTTAATCGTTATTGGTACAATACCCACAGGAATTATCGCGCTCTTATTTGAAGAAAAATTCGAATCACTTTTCAGCCAGCCAATCCCGGCGGCTATTGCGATTATGATAACAGGTCTTTTCCTGTGGTTTACTAAGGTTTATGGCGCAAATAATCCGGGCAAGAAATCTATTGGAGTTTTCCACGCATTAATCATAGGAACGGTTCAGGGCATCGCCATTACGCCAGGAATATCACGTTCCGGTTCCACCATTTCAGCGGCGGCATATATGGGCGTTGAACGTGAAGCCTCAGTACGATACTCGTTTCTCTTGTGCATACCCGCGATTATCGGGGCTGTAGTCCTTCAGATAAAAAAGACTCCTTTAACACACGAACATAATTTGATACCCTTAATTGTTGGAACGGCAGTTTCTACGATTACGGGCTATTTAGCATTGCGGTTTCTCATGAGAGTTGTGCAACGCGGCAGACTGTATGTATTTTCTTATTATTGCTGGGGATTTGGACTCGCATCGGCAATATTTTTTATAATAGGCAATTTGCATAAATGAAGCCGTATTTTAATCCTTCAAAGAGTCTGGCTAACAGTTTTTTGTTTATCCTCCCCCTGTTGGTCTTATATGAGGTTGGAATTGCGATACAAGGCTCAGGAGTCAAAAATACCGCTGACATCGTTATAAAAACTCCTTTAGCTGTATTTGGTAAAAATGGTTCTTTGATATTTAACTTGCTGGTTATTGCTTTCCTTTTTGTATCGGTATTTTATATAGAAAAAGAATATCGTTTTAGTTCCTTGATATTCATTCCGATGGTACTGGAAAGTGTGGTTTATGCGCTTTTCATAGGTTATGTACTTGGTTTTGTAGTTTACAAGGTGTTGTTCCCCTTAATACTTGCCAAACCCTTTCCAGCAAACATATGGACAGGAATTGTTCTTTCCGTTGGGGCGGGTGTTTATGAGGAAATTGTATTTCGACTTGTTTTAGTCACGTTTCTTTATTTTATTTTTACAAAGCTATTAAAGATAAAAAAACCCATTGGTGCATTTGCAAGCGTCTTGATAGGCGCTCTTATTTTTACCGCTGTGCACTACATAGGAACTTTAAAAGACGATTTTACCTATGCCGGTTTTACGTTCAGATTGTTATCCGGAATAGTCCTATCGGCTATCTTCATGTGCCGGGGATTAGGTATTGTCGTTTATACACATGCGATATATGACGTATTCACCGTACTAAAACCCTTTCATATTTAAGGAATTTTGATGGAAAATATTATTGTCGGCATTACTGGCGCCAGTGGAGTTGCCTATGCCCAACGTCTCTTACAAGTCCTTTGCAGAAAAGAATTCAATATCCATTTATCCATATCGGATGCTGCTTTCCTTGTTATTAAGCATGAACTGGGGATTGATTTAAACCGCAGCCAACTAAATTTTGGAGAATTGCTGGGTTACACGACTGACAATATCATTTACTATAATAACTCAGACATTGGCGCTACTATTGCCAGCAGCCGATATTCCATCAAGGCAATGGTGATCGTACCATGCAGTATGAATACCCTGTGCTCTATTGCACACGGAATATCAAGTAATCTCATTCAACGTGCGGCAAGTATAGCCATCAAAGAAGGCCGGAAACTTGTAGTGGTGCCCCGCGAAACGCCATTATCCCTAATTCATCTGGAGGCCATGCAGAAATTATCCTCTGCAGGAACGTGCATCCTGCCTGCAATGCCAGGATTCTATCACAATCCAAAGACCATTGCAGATCAGGTGGATTTTATCGTGGCAAAGATATTGGATGTACTAGGCATAAAACATAGCCTCGTTCCTGAGTGGCATGGTGGAGAACTCCTTAATATAGAAGACTTATAGCTCCTATGGATATAGATAAATTTCAGAAACTCATAGAAGATACCTATTTAAAAAAAGACGCAAAACGCGGATTATCCAAGACCTTTATGTGGTTTACAGAAGAGGTCGGGGAACTTTCCCGCGCATTACGTGAAAACAATAAAGAAGATTTAAAAAAAGAGTTTGCCGACGTGCTTGCATGGCTCTTTTCACTGGCAAGCTTATCGGGTATCAGGATGGAAGATACGATTAGCAAATATACGGCAGGATGTCCCGTTTGTCACGGCATTCCTTGCCTTTGTATAGAAAAAATGAAAAAATAAGGAAAGAAGGATTATGTCTGACGTACAACCCAATGTTACACCACCAGGTATTGGCTGGCAACCTGTATATCTCAAAAAGGGCAGAGGCGCCGGCTTCTGGGTGGCTATAGGCTTTGCCGTATTCTTTTTTTTATGCACGTTGTCATTATTTGCACTCTTTATCGGCTCTCTGGTAATAAGCAAAGCATTCGTCGCAACCCCTGCTGGCAAAAAACAAGTCGCTGAAACCATTGTTGAGGGAAGCGGCGAGGACAAGGTGGCTATAATTTCCATCAAGGGCATATTAAGCAGTGAATCGGCGGAAGGCTTATTTATTGAAAAACCCAGCATTGTGGAGGTAGCGAAGCAACAACTCGAACAAGCCGCTGCCGATACCCATGTCAGAGCCGTTCTGCTGGAGGTGGACAGTCCGGGCGGTGGGATCACCGCTAGTGACATTATCTACAACAATGTTATCAAATTCAAAGCAGAAACGAAGAAAAAGGTCGTTGTTTATATGCAGGATATAGCAGCCTCTGGCGGATACTATATTTCCTCTGCGGCTGATGCCATTGTTGCACACCCTACTACAATTACGGGAAGCATTGGGGTAATTATGCCTTTAATAAATGTAGCAGAACTTATCAATCGGTATGGCATAAAGGATAGCTCCATTGCATCTGGCAATATGAAAGAAATCGGATCTCCCCTCAAACCCATGACGCCTGAAGAAAGCGCCATCTTAAAAAATATCATCGATGAAATGTACCTGCAATTTGTAACGGTGGTATCCACAGGGAGAAAGCTGGATATTGAAACGGTAAAGAAGATTGCTGACGGGAGGATTTATACAGGCAAGCAAGCCCTTGAAAAGGGATTGGTTGACCAGTTAGGTTACCTGGAAGATGCTATCGGTTTAACCAAAAAACTGGCAGGGCTTACAGAAGCAACCATCGTAAGATACGAAAAGCATTACGGCCTGGCTGACCTGTTTGGCCTGATGTCCAGAAGACTTTTTCAAAACAATACCATCAAACTGGACATCTCTCAACTTCAAGAGCAGGGCAATACCAAACCCATGTATCTTTGGAATGGCTATTCCGGAAGGGGATAGTTTGCAAAACCCAATACAGCATTATGCCAAAAGAATTGAGATTTACTGTTATGCTATCGCCAGATCAAAAAGATCGTCTGAGGGTCACAGCCTTTAAAGAAAAAAGTAAAATAATTAGATTTGTCACACAGTATGAGGCTTATATTAAAGGTAAGTGGAGGAATATAGTAAGATATGATACCGCTCATGGTTTTGCACATAAAGATTTGATTCATCCCAACGGCATAACAGATAAGCAGCCTCTGGCATTCAAAGATTTCAACATGGCATTAACTTTTGCTATTCATGATCTCAAAGTATCCTGGAAATGGTACAGAATAGCATATGAGAAGGAGTTGACAAGTGATTAGTAAAGATAAAATAATAAAAAATAATCTTGATTTACTAAACGAGTTTATGAAATATGCTTTTGAACATCCTGAAATATTGGATAAAATACCTCCAGAAGCTGAGCTTGTTATATTACCAACGAACGACCCAGAACTTTTTGCTGTGAATAAAAAAATGGCTGATTCTCTTATAAAAAAGGGTAAAAAGGTTGTTGTCGTTGAGATAGAAAAGCCAAAGTCAATCGTACCTAAAATAGAACTGCTAACTACATGATTTTGGGAGAATAAATTATGAAACGGTTAATTTATTTAAATACAGATTTGTAAAATATAGATAATGATACGTGTTCGATTTGCACCTTCGCCTACGGGTCTCTTACATATTGGCAATGCACGCATGGCCGTTTTCAACTGGTTATTTGCAAAACGGCACAAGGGCACCTTTATCTTAAGAATTGAAGATACCGACGTTGCGCGCTCTGAGAAAAAATACATCACCCAACTCATCGAAGACCTCCACTGGTTAGGATTAACCTGGCAGGAAGGGCCTGATGTGGGCGGTCAGTACTGCCCGTATTTACAGTCGGAACGGCTGCATATCTATAATGACATCTGCCAAAATTTCCTAAAGGAAGGGATGGCGTATCGATGTTATTGCACCTACGAAGAGCTGGAAGAACGCAGGCAAATTGCCAAACTCACGGGGAAGCCCCCTCGATATGACAATCGCTGTCGGGAACTAACAGATAAACAAAAACGGGCATTTGAAACCTCAGGCCTTAGCTATACCATTCGTTTTAAAGTACCTGATGAATTGGTTGTATTCGATGATCTGATTCGTGGCACCTGTCAATTCGACATGAGCCTTACGGGAGATTTCGTGATAATGAGATCGGATGGAACACCCTCCTTCCACTTTGCCGTTGCTGTGGATGATACACTAATGAACATTACACACGTTATCCGAGGAGAAGACCATTTATCAAATACGCCATGTCACATATTACTTTTCCATGCCTTAAAGCAAAAACCTCCACAATTTGCCCATCTGTCGCTCACTATGGGTGCAGACCGCGCCTTGTTAAGTAAACGACATGGCGCTTTTTCGATTTCTGAATACCGCAGATTAGGTTATTTGCCAGAGGGTTTGCTTAACTATATGATGCTGCTGGGATGGGCGCCAAAGGATAAAAAAGAGAAATTTAAAGTAGACAACATTATTGACACATTTGAAATAAGCTCTATGAGTAAGTCAGCCTCTGTATTTGATCAGCAGAAATTAGACTGGCTAAGTGGCCAATATATCAGGGAAACCGATCTGGATAAACTTACAAACCTGGCAATACCCTACTTGCAGACGGCGGGTTTTGTTTTTACGGATGAGACCAAAATCGATAGGGCTAAATTAAAAATGATACTAGACGCCGTAAGAAGCAATATATCCTGCATGTCTCAGATTGTCCAGGAAGTTGATATCTTTTTCAAAGACGTTGTAATCAGCGAAAATCACGTTGAGTTTTTATCGTCAGAGACTTCACAGACTATACTCTCAACTTTTTATATGAATCTCCAAAAGCTCAACACTTTATCTCCTGATATATTTAAGGAGGTTTTGAAAACTGTACAAAAAGAGACAAAGGTAAATGGCAAAGGACTTTATATGCCTATCCGCATCGCCCTGACCGGCAGAGAACACGGGCCGGAACTTTACAGCATTGCCAATATCCTGGGCATCAATGCTTGCAAGACGAGGATTGAACGATTTCTTTTGGTTAAAAACAAATAATTATCTAGCCACTAAGCCTCAAAGACACAAAGAATAATAAATAACTTTGTTTAATTTCCTTTTGTGTCTTTGTGTTTTAGTGGCAAAATATATCTAGAAAGAAAGAGGTTTATGGCACTTAAATTTTACAATTCATTAACGAAAAAAAAGGAAGTATTTACACCTTTAAACGAAGGCCGCGTCAACATGTACGTGTGCGGCCCTACGGTTTATGATCATCCCCATATCGGACATGCCAAGAGCTATGTCAGCTTTGATGTAATCGTACGTTACCTCCGGTATCTGGGTTATAAGGTACGTTACGTGCAAAATATTACCGATGTCGGACATCTGACAGACAATGCAGATGCCGGCGAAGACAAAATCCTCAAACGCGCGGAAAGAGAACGCATAGAACCTGCAGAGCTTGTTGAAATATACACGAGAAGTTATTTCGAAGACATGGATGCACTGAACAATATAAGGCCCGACATCTCACCGCGGGCAACTGCACACATCCCTGAGCAAATCGAGCTTGTGGAAAAGTTGATTGAAAAGGGATTTGCGTATGAATCAAATGGTTCCGTTTACTTCGACGTCCAGAAGTTTGCTGAATATGGAAAGCTTTCCGGCAGAAAACAGGAGGAACTGGAGGCAGGCGCACGCATAGAAATCAACCCTGAGAAGCGGCATTCCTCTGATTTCGCACTCTGGAAAAAGGCAGAGCCGGGGCACATTATGCGCTGGAAAAGCCCTTGGGGAGAAGGTTTTCCCGGATGGCATCTTGAATGTTCTGCCATGTCCATGAAATACCTCGGAGCGACATTGGACATCCACGGCGGCGGACTTGAGAACGTCTTTCCTCATCACGAGTGTGAGATTGCGCAAAGCGAAGCGGCAAACAAATCGCCATTTGTCAGATACTGGCTTCACAATAACATGGTCACCGTAAATGGACAAAAGATGGGAAAGTCGCTGGGTAATTTTGTTACCCTCAAAGATGCCTTTACCAAGTATAATCCACTGACTATACGTTTCTTTATCCTCACGACCCACTATCGCAGTCCGCTTGACTTCAGCAATGAAGCGCTGGATGCGGCAGACAAGGGATTGGAACGCCTTTACAATACGATTAAAAATCTACGTGAACAAATAGATAGCGCAAAGGACGGTTCAACTCCTGGCGGTATCTACGAGAAATTGGAACAATATAAAAAGGCATTCCTTGAGGCAATGGATGAAGACATTAACACGCCTGGCGCGATCGCCGCCCTTTTTGACCTGTCAAAAGAAGTCAATACCTTGCTGAATTCAGATCAAACGATTAGCAGAAAATGTCTGGAAGACATTGATAAATTTTACCAGGAACTTGCAGGCAATGTCCTGGGTATCATCCCCAAAACATTTAAATCTGAGCAAAAAGGCGAAGCGGACGTACTGGATAATGTTATGCGTGTGCTCATTGATACCCGCAATGAACTGCGTAAAACAAAACAATGGCAGTTATCGGACTTCATCCGTAACAAACTAACTGAGATAGGTATTGCCCTCGATGATAAACCAGATAGTACAGCATGGAAAAAAACAAAGAAATGATTACATTAGATCAGGTAAAAAACCACCCGGACGTTAAAGTATACATAAAAAAAGCAAATGAATTTTTAGGGGTGATTGGTTACACCGAACACGGCGAACGTCATGGGAATTACGTGGCAAAAAACGCCAGGAAAATTCTCCAGGAACTCGGATATGATGCAAACACCTGTGAACTGGCAGCCATTTCCGGGTATATTCATGACATCGGGAATGTGGTCAGCCGTCACATCCATCCGGAAGCCGGCGCTTACCTGGCAAGTCAGTTCTTAAAAGAGTTAGACATGCCAGTTGAAGATCGCGTTATGATCATGAGCGCCGTTGGAAACCACGACGAGGGAACCTGCGATGCGGTAAGTCCGGTATCCGCAGCGCTCATCATTGCCGATAAATCCGATGTCCATCGGTCAAGGGTGCGCAGTGTAAAAGAGATTAAATTTGATATCCACGACCGGGTCAATTATGCGGTAACAAAATCCGAGCTTCAAATGAATGCCCAAAAGAAGGTAATCACCCTAAAACTCGATATTGACAAGGAAATCTCTGACATGGTGGAGTACTTTGAAATCTTTACCGCACGCATGGTCGCCTGCCGCCGTGCAGCAAGGCTGCTGGGATGCACATTTAATGTTGATGTTGGAGATTCTCCATAGTTTTATTTATTCTCCCTTGAAATCACACGGATATACCTCGTTTAGAAAGATTACCAATGGCCTCTGAAAGGCAGATTAATTGATCTAAGTTCAAGGTTTCTCCCCTTACCCGTTCATCCAATTGCATGCTTTCGATAACTTTTTTTACGTGATCCCTCGAAATATTGGATAATTTCAACTGTTCCAGGCTATTGAGCAAAGTCTTGCGCCGGGATGTAAATATGGCGTGGATGATCTTTTTAAAAAAATGATAATCCGTTATCCTGCCTGCATATTTCTCTTTGTGTACAGACACCTTAACAAGAGCCGAATAGACATCTGGTTTCGGCCAGAATACATCGGGAGGCAGGGTCTTAACAACCGACACTTCTGAATACAATTGAATGATTATAGACAAAAAACCGTATTCCCTTGTGCCCGGCATTGCGGCCATGCGTTCCGTAATTTCCTTCTGAAGCATCAGCACCATTAACTTGACAGCCAAGTCACCCTCCAAAAGATTAATGATTACCGGCGTGCTGATATTGTATGGCAAGTTGGAGACTACTTTTATGTGGGTTTGATCATGCTCTCCAAGCCAATTATGAATCAGGGTGGGAATATCAGGATTCAGTTCGTGTTTTGTTTTTAAAATATCTTCATTAATAAGGGTAACATTTTTATATAGTTTGAGTATATCAGAGGCCATTTCAAACAACTTCTTATCCACCTCAACGGTAAACACATGCCGGCTTCTCTCCGCCAGCAACCTTGTCAGTCCGCCAGTCCCCGTCCCGATCTCCAGTACAACGTCATTTTCATTTAGTTCTGCAATATCAGGAATAGATAGCAGGGTATTTTGATCAATAAGGAAATTTTGGCCAAACCGTTTATTGGGTGAAATTCCTCTGCGACCGAAAATCTGCTTTAATACAGCAGGTGTGTGTGGAATAAAATTTATTTCTTTTTGTGGCATGAGTTTTTAATTAACCAGGGACACAGATTACCGCAGATATACGCTGATTACTACATTCAAAATATTTTTACATTAAATTAGGTTGGGTTTTAAAAGACAAAAACCCAACGACTCCCCGTTTACACGAGGACAAGTTTTTTTACCCACCCCTAAATCCCCTCCCAAGAGGGGACTTCTTAAATTCCCCTCTTGA
>JAHFOY010000197.1 GCA_023261485.1 Planctomycetota bacterium | reverse complement strand
GGATTTTTAATTGAGAAGAAAGAAGACGTACGTCCAACTATCGAAAAGGCATTTTCTATAAAAGGGCCTGTTGTCATGGATTTCAGGGTAGATCCAAACGAGAACGTCTTTCCAATGGTGCCTGCGGGACAACCAATTCACAGAATGATCGGAACCATGGCATAACGGAACTAATTAAAACTATTTTATGTTATTTAAGATAGTTATTAATTCAAAATTTTAGGTAAAAAACAAATGGGATTACTTTTAGGCGCAGCAATTACATTAGGTATATTAGGCATGGTCTTTGGAATAGGTCTGGCCATTGCTTCCGATAAGTTTGCGGTTAAGGTCGATCCGCGCATTGATAGTATTAATGAGGTATTACCAGGTGCAAACTGCGGCGCATGCGGTCAACCCGGCTGTAGCGGTTTTGCACAGGCGGTAGTGGAGGGGAAAGCCCCTGTTTCCGGCTGTACGGTTGGACAAACAGCCGTAGCCAGGCTTGTTGCGAATATAATGGGTGTCAAATTCGAAAATAAGGAACGTTCTGTTGCCGTTGTGATGTGCCATGCAAGGGGCGTTAAAAATAAATTTGTTTATAACGGGGTCAAGGACTGTCGTGCAGCAAACATTGTCGGGGGTGGGTTTCTAGGGTGTGATTATGGTTGTCTGGGTTTGGGTACGTGTGTAGAAGCGTGCAAATTTGAGGCGATGTATATGGGTGAGGATGGCCTTCCCAGGGTAATAGAAGAGCGTTGCACTGCCTGTGGAAAATGTGCGGCTGTATGTCCCAGGAAGCTTATTAGCATAGTGCCGGAATCCAAAATGGTGCATGTGCGATGCAAGTCTTTAGATAAAGGCGCTGTTGCCAGGAAGATTTGTCAGGATTCTTGTATTGCCTGCAAACAGTGCGAAAAAATATGTCCATACGATGCTATCCACGTGCAAAACAATCTTGCAGTAATCGATTATAATAAATGCACCTCCTGCGGGAAATGCGTGGAAGTCTGTCCCAATCGGACAATAATCAATTTCGCCAGAGAGCGAAGCCTTGCCAGGCATACCCTAACCGTATAATGCATCAGGATCGTTTTTACATACCATATACTCCCACAGTCCGTGAAATCTGGATTGATGGTAAGGAGGCTCACCATATCTTACACGTCAAACGAGCAAAGTTGGGAAGTAAAATTACGCTTTTTGACGGTAAAGGGATTGAATACCTTGCAAACGTTGCCGAAATTTTAGAGGATAAATTAAAGGTATTCATTGAACAATCAAGGGAGGTTGACAGGGAGTCTGGTGTCGACATTACTATTGCCTTTTCCATTCCCAAAGGGAAATGTGCGAGTTTTCTAATTCAAAAATGTGCAGAATTGGGTATAAAGGCATTAATTCCCCTCCATTGTGAACGAAGTGTTGTCGATATTCGTCATAAATCTGCTGAAAAGATTGAAAAATGGAATAAGGTCGTAATCGAGGCATCGAAGCAGTGCAAAAGAAATTTTTTGACAAAAATAGAAGATGTTATGTCTTTCGATGGCTTAATGAAGACCATTAGCAGCTATGACCTCTTGCTCATCGCATGTACAGACAATCATACCAGAATGCTAAAAACTGTATTGACCGAACATCCATCAGCAACGAAAATTATTTGCCTTGTAGGTCCTGAGGGTGGTTTTACCCGCAGTGAAATTGAAATGGCAGAGAAATCAGGTTGTATACCCATCAGCATAGGTCAGTCAATATTGAGGATTGAGACGGCCGTCATTGCAATTTCTTCGATGTTACTCTATGCATATTTCGATTAAAAAATGACTAACTCAAAATATGCAGTAATTATGGCGGGGGGAAGCGGAACTCGTTTTTGGCCGTGGAGCCGCGAAGACACCCCCAAACAACTCTTAAAAATAGTCGGTCAGAAGAGTATGCTTCAACACACCATTGACCGGATAACTCCTTTATTTAAGCCAGAAAACATCCTCGTCGTTACCAATATATTGCATAAAGAAAAGATACAGAAACAGGTACCACAAATTCCTCCGGTAAATGTTGTTGCCGAACCTGTGGGAAAAGACACAGCGCCGTGTATAGGCCTGGCCGCAACTATAATCCATAAAAAGGTTCCTGATTCCGTGATGATTGTTATGACAGCAGATCACGTGATAGAACCCGCAAGCAGGTTTGTGAAAATGGCTGAAACTGCCATGAATATTGCGGGCAAAAATAATTCATTGCTCACGATGGGAATTAAACCTGCCGAACCATCTGTGAGTTACGGCTATATCCATCGTGGTAAACATCTTTTGGAAGAACGTGGTTTTAACGTTTATGAAGTAGAGTCATTCAAAGAGAAACCGGATAATGCAACTGCTCAACATTTTATCAACACAGGAGAATATTACTGGAATGGTGGAATCTTTGTCTGGCAAACAGCTAAAATACTAGAATGTCTCACGAAATATACGCCAAAATTAGCGCTGGGACTCCAAAGGATCGGCGCTGCATTGGGAACAGAGTCTGAGTGGACTACCCTTGAAAAGGAATATAAGACCTTCGAGAAGATTTCAATTGATTACGCAGTTATGGAAAAGGCAAAGGATGTTGTTGTTATTGAAGTAGATTTTACGTGGGATGATGTTGGGTCATGGTTTGCCATTGAACGCTGGAATGAAAAGGATAATTTGGGAAATACTATCAAGGGTATGCATTATGGAATGGATACCAATTCGTGTATTATCGTGAATAATGAACAACACCTGATAGCAACTATCGGTGTATCAGATATGATTGTCGTTCACACAAAAGATGCAACCCTTATCTGCAACAAGCAAAAGGCCGACCAAATAAAAAAATTGGTTGAAGAATTGAAACAGGCAGGATATCAACCCTATCTTTAAATAAAATTCGTTTCTCCTATACCCTTTCTTCGGGGTATATCAATCACGTCATTTTTTAATCTACCGATTTATTTGTGTAAAGTCATTGTGCCACTATCCCGTTATGCGACTACAATTATGATACCCCGATACATGTAAAGATTATTCTCATGTACAAATTGGTATATGGTTCGCTTCATAATAATTCGGTAAACTTATTTTAGAAATATTTCTGACCTCTTTTGCCCTGAGCAAGAGAGAAGATTAATTCTATTGAGGTTTGTGAGCAATAATCCTGGATAATTCACAAATAGCGAACCATGCAACGCCCCATTGTTTTTATTACACTCTTGTTTATATGCGGCATTTACTTGGGTTCTCTCACAGAAATCCCAATTTATCTTATCTTAGGGATTTGTTTATTACTGTGGGTGATTTGCTTTGTGTGTTTATACGTATACCAATGCAAGCAATTCATACTTCCGTGCTTGTCTATCTTCCTTGTTGCCGTATCAATAGCATATTACGATTGCCGGACTAACTCAACCCTCGGCAATCATATTGAACACATCCTAACCACCAATAAATCCCTGCAACGCATTTCGGGAATAATTATAAGTCCC
>JAHFOY010000196.1 GCA_023261485.1 Planctomycetota bacterium | reverse complement strand
TCAACTCCTGGAGAACTTCAGCTTTTTTTACGCGGCAATTGTCAGAAAGATTTGGAAGTTCCGTTTCCCTTTTTTACGGCAGCGCCGATTATATTTCCTCCGGTTTTGAGCAAAGGCTGTTGGGCGCAACTCCTGCTTTTACCTATGATATTAATAAAAACCTGAAAGGAAATTTGACCTATACCTATTCATTCTCAGATTCCAATATTGAAACGGCTGGTTACACAAAAAATACGGTATTTTTAGGATTAACGGCAGAGTTCTAAATATATGTTAAAAGAGTATCAAGTTCTGTTAAGAAGGTTGATGGTAGTTTTCGATCTCTGTATCGTATGTGTATGTTTTTTCTTAGGGTTTTTATGGAGGAATAATTTAGAAAATTTCTACGAAGAGCCGTGGAAATATATTGCCCTCATCCCAATATTGGTCAGTACATGGGGGATTCTCCTTTATAATTTTGGAATGTATGAATCATTCAGGACAAAAAAATTAACAGACGTTCTGCTTATTGTGGTGGAGTCGGCTCTCGTTGGATGGGGTTTTTGGGGAAGTTTAATCTTTATAACAAACCTCCAATACATCAGCAGAATGCAAATATTTTATTCCTTTCTCCTTGCAGTTGTGTTTATCAGCATTGAGAAGGTTGTTTTAATGCAATACTTCAGGTATCAGCGAAAGAAAGGTATTAACACACGAAATATTTTGATTGTTGGAACGGGGAAAAGGGCGCAGCGTTTTATAAATTTAATCAATAGAAATCTCGAGTGGGGCATCAAGATTATTGGCCTTATAGACAGTGAAGTAGTTAAGGGAAGTGTAATTCACGGGCATAAGGTAATAGGCACACTCAGGGATGTTCGCGAGATAATCCATACGTGTGTTATTGATGAGGTGGTGTTTGTTGTTCCCCGCTCCTGGCTGGGCATGATTGAGGAAACAATGTATATCTGCGAAACAGAAGGCGTACAGATAAGCGTGGCGATAGATTTATTCGAGCTTAAGATATCAAAAGCAAAACATACGTATCTTGACAAGTTTCCCCTTCTTAGATTTGAGACTGTCTCTGACAAATTATTATCTCTTTTCATAAAACGTGTGATTGACCTGACAACCTCAGGAATTGCGCTCATAATATTATCTCCGGTTTTAATGATTACCGCGATTGTCATAAAAACAACATCAAAAGGGTGTATATTCTTCAAGCAGCAAAGATGCAGCTTGCATGGGAGAAAATTTGTGTTATACAAATTCAGGACAATGGTTGAGAATGCAGAAGCAAAACTTCATGAACTTCTTGCATACAATGAGATGAAAGGCCCTGTATTTAAGATGAAAAATGATCCAAGGATGACAAAAGTGGGAAAATTAATAAGGAAATTCAGCATAGATGAGTTACCGCAGTTCTGGAATGTATTAAAGGGAGATATGAGCCTCGTTGGGCCAAGGCCTCCTATCCCCTCAGAAGTGGATAAATATGAGCCCTGGCAGCGAAGACGGTTAAGTATGCGGCCTGGAATAACGTGTCTTTGGCAGGCAAACGGACGAAACAGCATAGTTGATTTTGATGAGTGGATGAGACTTGATTTAGAGTACATAGACAACTGGTCACTTTGGCTTGATTGTAAAATACTTTTTAAAACGGCGCCCGTTGTGCTCTCCGGAGCGGGGGCGAAATAAGTTCTGCAACATATTTTTGTTTTCACTACAAAAGGAGGCAAAGATGTCAAAAAAAATTATGACAATCCTGTTATTGTCGATATGTGTGTCCATAGCGCCGCCATTAATCTGCGCTGACGAATCAAATGAGCAATACGTAGTCGGGGTAGATGATGTGCTTGAGATATCTGTGCAAGGACACGACAATCTTAAGACTACGACTCTGGTAGCCTCGGATGGCGCTATATCCTTTCCCTATATAGGCAGCATTGCCGTTAAGGGTATGAGTTTGTCTGAAGTTGAAAGGGAAATATCAAAAAGGCTTGCGGATGGTTACATAAAATATCCGGTCGTATCAGTAAGAATGTCAACCTCAAAGAGTCAGAAATTTTTTGTGTATGGCGATGTTAAAACTCCCGGCAAATATGTACTGGAAGATGATTTGACGGTATTAAAGGCACTTTCAACGGCCGGAGGCATTACGACCGACGGCCTTTACGGCAGTATAAAACTCAAACGTAAACAAAAAGATAGACCAGAGTACAAAGAAATAAACATATCTCTTAACAATAAGAAGGAAGGACATGCCGGCGGCGATACGCATCTTCAGGCTGAGGATATTGTGATTGTCGAACGGAACAAGGACTTCTTTGTCTATGGCGAAGTATTGAAGCCGGGCAAATACACCCTGGAGGATAATATGACAGTGCTGAAGGCAATATCTCTCGCCGGAGGTTTTGCAAAATACGGTTCCCCCGACAGGGTCAAAATCCTCAGAACAGTTCCTGGCAAAACTGACTACGAAAGTATTAAGGTCGATATTAAAGGCGCTGTAAGTGGTCATGCAGGCAAAGATATACATTTGGAGCCCGATGATATTGTGGTGGCACTGGAAGGAATGATGTAGCGGAAACAAGGATTTCAATGTTGAATTTTAATGGAGAAAAATATGAAATCAAACTTAGTTGAGAGTACCCTGCGGGATTATGTGGCAGTTATCTTCAGGCGTAAAATGGTAATTATCGTTACGTTTATTACCGTTTTGATAAGCGTCGCTGTTGGTCTGGAACTAAAAACACCCATATATGTGGCGCAGGTCAAGATGCTTGTTTCCGGCAAGAAACAGACTACATCGCCTTACTACAAAGATATTGGATTTTACGGACAAAGCCAGGTATCTGTTACCCAGAGCGAAATTGTAAATTCCAATCCCGTGATAGAACGCGCCGTCAGGGTATTAGGTCTGCATGAACGGCCTTTTGACTACGAAAAAGATTTCTGCTCACCGATTAAGGCGTGGTTGATAAAATTAAGAAACAAGATGCAAAGTCGAAGCCATATCTTACCCGAGCAGGAACAGGAATATATTTTCAGAACGGCAGTAGAGAACTTAAAGGAATGTATAAAAATTGAAACAATAAGAGACACAGATTTATTTACCATAAGCGCCAGGGATTTTAGCCCGGAGGCTGCCGCTATGATTGCAAACGCGGTGAGCCGCTCGTATGTTATCTTCGATCTTGAACAGCAAGTGGCAGAACTTGAGACGCAGTATGGTGAAAAACACCAGGATGTATTACTGCTAAAAGATACTATTGCTACCATGGTAAAACAACTCTCCGGTTTACCGCTGTCTTCAACAGAGGCAATTGGCCCGGCAAGCGTCAAAATTATAGAGCAGGCGCAAGTGCCTTTTATGCCAACGGGTACCCGTAAATCATTAACCCTTGTCTTAGCCTTTTTTATGAGTATATTTCTGGGAATAATGCTTGCCTTTGGATTTGAGTATATTGACCAGACATTTAAGTCTCCACAGGAAGTAGAGACATTTCTC
>JAHFOY010000077.1 GCA_023261485.1 Planctomycetota bacterium | reverse complement strand
TATTGTTGAATTGTTCGCGAAATTTGAGGAAGCCTGTTACCTGTTCAACGAATTAGAGTGCTGGAGTGCGCGCGAGTTGCAGGAGATTTTAGGGTATTCCGAATGGCGGAATTTTCTAAAAGTAGTGGATAAAGCAAAAACAGCCTGTGAAAACACGGGTATTGCGGCGACCGATCATTTTGTTGATGTCAACAAAATGATCGAGATCGGCAAGGGCGGTCAAAGAGAAGTTGATGATATTGCTCTCACCCGCTACGCATGCTATCTGATCGCTCAAAACGGCGACTCATCAAAGAGCGAAATAGCTTTTGCCCAAACCTATTTTGCCGTTCAAACCCGCAAACAGGAGATTATCGAACAACGGCTGCTGGATGTAGGTCGAGTCTCAGCCCGCGACAAACTATCCAAATCGGAAAAGAAACTATCCGGTATTATCTATGAGCGCGGCATAGACGACAGAGGCTTTGCCATCATCCGCTCGAAAGGCGACCAGGCTTTATTCGGCGGATATTCCACCAATGAAATGAAACGAAAGTTAATGGTTCCCGCTAACAGACCCTTGGCGGATTTTCTGCCAACACTGACAATCAAAGCCAAGGATTTTGCAACCGAACTTACCAGTCATAACGTGATTGAGAAAGATTTAACCGGCGAAACACAAATATCAAGCGAACACGTCGAAAACAATAGAGCCGTCCGCAAAATGTTGATTGAGCGAGGCGTAAAACCCGAAGCCTTGCCTCCTGCCGATGATGTAAAAAAGTTACAGCGCAAACTGGAAGGCGACGAAAAGAAACTCCTGAAAGACGTTAAAAAGAGGAAGGGGTAATCGTGACCTTTAACGAACTCAACAGCATTGAGCACTTTATCATTCACCGCCTCACAGGCGTGAACCTGAATAATGTGCGTGACGGAATGGTGGCGGAAGACCCGGTTGAATACGACAAGGTGAAATGGAAATATGTTCAAAGCGAAATTTT
Source organism: Planctomycetota bacterium (assembly GCA_023261485.1). Classification (GTDB taxonomy): domain Bacteria; phylum Planctomycetota; class Brocadiia; order Brocadiales; family Brocadiaceae; genus Wunengus. The sequence continues at coordinate 12,710 of JAHFOY010000077.1, read as the reverse complement.
GCAAAGAAACATTGATGATGTTTTGCTGGAGAAAGAATTAAGTGAAGCCTTATGCAGATTGAATCCTGAAATAGCTGCGCAACCGGAAAGAGCCGATGAGGTAATTCATAAACTTCGCGCAATACTCATAACAGTCGGAAATGTAGGCTTGGTTCGCGCTAACGAAGAATTTGCAAAATGGCTGAGAGGTGAACATACCCTCCCTTTCGGCAAAAACGAAAATCACGTTCCTGTTCGTTTGATAGATTTTGAAGTGTTAAAGAACAACACTTACATTCTTACCAATCAGTTTAAGATAAGGGCAAGAGAAACAAAAATTCCCGACATTGTATTTTTCGTCAATGGGATTCCGCTTGTAGTTGGCGAGGCAAAAACCCCGGTGAGACCCGCAGTGAGTTGGTTGGATGGCGCTCACGATATTCATGTAACTTATGAAAATACCGTTCCGCAATTATTCGCGCCGAATGTTTTTTCTTTTTCAACCGAAGGCAAAGAAGTTTTCATCGGCGCTGTGAGAACTCCATTGGAGTCCTGGGCTCCGTGGAGATTAGAGGACGAGAAAGATGAGTTGGAGCATTTTGCAGGATTAACAGATGTCTCCAAACAACTGACACATTTACTCAAGCCGTCTACCCTACTTGACATCTTGCAGTATTACACAGTGTATGCAACCAACAATCAGCGGAAGAAAATAAAAATTGTTTGCCGTTATCAACAATACGAAGGCGCAAATGCCATTGTGCGGCGTGTAAAGGAAGGAGAAGTCAAGAAAGGCTTGATATGGCATTTTCAGGGTTCAGGAAAATCGCTGCTCATGCTTTTTGCAGCGCAGAAACTTCGCAAGCAAGAAGAGTTGGGAAATCCTACGGTGCTCATTGTAGTTGACAGAATTGATCTGGACACACAAATCACGGCAATCTTCAATACGGCAGAAGTTCCGAACATGGTTACGACTGAAAGCATCAAAGAGCTTCACGACTTGTTAGAGAAAGACTCGCGAAAAATCATCATTACGATGATTCACAAATTCAAAGAAGCGTATCCTGATTTAAACAAGCGAGATAACATCATCGTAATGGTGGATGAAGCGCATCGGACACAAGAAGGAGATTTGGGGAGAAAAATGAGAGCAGCCTTGCCCAATGCCTTTCTTTTCGGTTTGACCGGAACACCAATCAACAAAACAGATAAAAATACTTTCTGGGCTTTCGGCGCGGAGCAGGACGCGGCAGGATACATGAGTCGTTATACATTCCAGCAAAGCATTCGTGATAATGCAACTTTGCCTTTACACTTTGAGCCTCGATTGCCGAACTATCACATTCGCAAGGAAGATTTGGATATTGCTTTCAAAGAGCTGACAAGCGATCTGAGCGAAGAAGACAGAAACACGCTAAGCCAAAAGGCAACCAACATGAATGTGTTTCTGAAATCACCGGAGCGGGTGAGAGCAATCGTGAAAGACATTGCCGAACATTTCAGAGCGCATGTTGAACCGGAAGGATTGAAAGCCATGCTTGTTACAACTGACCGCTTTGCCTGCATACAATACAAAGAAGAATTAGACAAACTGATGCCCACGGAATCAAGCGAAGTTGTAATCAGCACATCAGCCAGTGACGATTTTGAATTCAAGCAGCGTTGGGGAATGGATAAAGATGCACAGGAAAAAGTGATGGAGAAATTCAATAACCCTGATTCACCCTTGAAATTTTTAATTGTAACGGCAAAACTTCTGACCGGTTTTGATGCACCGATTTTGCAAACCATGTATCTGGACAAATCACTTAAAGACCATACATTGTTACAGGCGATTTGCAGAACGAACCGCTTGTTCCCAAATAAAACTTTCGGAAGAATAGTTGACTATTTCGGCGTCTTTGATGATACGGCAAAGGCATTGGCTTTTGACGAGGAGACGATAAAGCAAGTCATCACTAACTTGCAGGATTTGAAAGACAAATTGCCGGAGGTTATTGCAAAATGTTTAGCACACTTCGCAAACATTGACAGAAGCATTTCAGGCTTTGAAGGATTGCAGGTGGCACAGGATTGCATCAACACGAATGAAAAGCGTGATGGTTTCGCAAAGGATTTCAGCAGTTTATCAAAACTTTGGGAGGCGCTTTCACCGGATCCCGTTTTAAATCAATACCAAAAGGATTACAAATGGCTTTCACAGGTTTACACTTCGGTAAAACCCACATCTGGCGATAACGGAAAACTATTATGGCATGCCTTGGGAGCACAAACCACAAAACTCATTCATGATCACATTGTTGTTTCAGGAATTTCTACCGACATGGAAGAAATGGTGCTGGATGCGGAAGTAATTGATGATTTAATGAACAAGAAAGACCCAAAGCAGGCGCAAAAGGTTTTGAAAATTTTAATTGCACGGTTGGACAAGCACAAAGGGATGTTGGTGTTCAAAGAACTCAGTGAACGATTGGAAGCGGTCAGGGATAAAGCAGAAAGAGGATTAATAAACTCCATTGAATTCATCAAAGAACTCTGCCAGATTGCAAAAGAAACTCTGCAAGCTGAGAAACAATACGAAACAACAGAGCAACGGAAAACAGCTAAAGCGGCGTTGACCGAACTTTTCCTTGAAATGAAAACGGACAAGACACCGGCAATTGTTGAACGAATCGTAAATGACATTGATGAAATTGTGAGAATCGTTCGCTTTGACGGCTGGCAAAATTCTTCTGTCGGCGAAAGAGAAGTGAAAAAAGAATTGCGGAAAATCCTCTGGACAAAATACATCATTAAAGATGAAGAACTTTTTAATAAGGCGTATGAATACATTAAGGAGTATTATTAATATCACAGGCACATTATCTGAGCGGAAGAGAACACATCTCTGTTATCACTTATGATAAAGGGCATCTGAAAAGATTACAGCGGGAGAGAAAGAAAATATGGCTTTAAAGTTCATTGAATCCCAAAATGTGGAGTTCAAATCCGACTATTGCGAGGCTAATAATGCCGTTTAATCCGAAATTCACCATAACGCCGAAGATCAATAAGGCCCTTGTTGAAATCGAGTGCTTTCGCGGGTTTCTTGATGCGGTCAAACTCAAGGACGACTGGATTGCCGACATGCAGGAAAAGGCGCTTATCCTTGAATCGCATCATGCAACACCTATTGAAGGCACGGCATTAAACCTTGAACAGGCACAAAGCATCTTTGAAGGCAAGCTAACTGAACAGTGGCGCAAAGATCACAAGTATTTAATATCCGGTGAGAATTCAGCCAAAGCGCTACTCAAGAAGATTAAAGCTCAAAAGATAAAGATTGTGAGATTAGAATGAAAAACGTTATAAGCAAAGAATATCTCAATTTCTTGAACGAAATCAAAACGCGTATTGTTACGGCGCGGATACAGGCCATCCGTTCGGTTAATAAGAAGCTGATAAAATTATACTGGGATATCGGCAAAACAATTGTAGAGAGGCAGAATAAATATAATTGGGGTGACAATATTGTTGAAGCTCTTGCCCGCGATTTGAGAGAGGCATTTCCAGAATCACTTGGATTTTCAGAAAGAAATGTCTGGAATATGCGCAGATTTTATGAGGAATACAAAGATAAGCAATTTCTGCAACAGCTTGTTGCAGAAATACCGTGGGGGCATAATCTGCTGATTATGGAGAAAGTGACCGATGTTAAAGAACGGGAATACTATATCAGATCGTCTCGTGATTTTGGTTGGTCAAGGAATGTGCTTCTCAACCAGATAAAAGCCGGTGCTTACGCACTGAGCCTGAAACAGAAAATCCACAATTTTCCTATTTTAGCATTTGTGTCAACACTGCTGACACAAATAGGAAAAAGAAGGAAAAATAATATGACTGATGCATTAGTCTCAAAAGTCCGGTTGTTTTGTAATGTACTTCGTTAGATAAATAGGGTCAGCGACTCTTTTAGAGAAAAATCATTGCCAAACTAGAAAAGAGATGGAGGCATTGGAAGGCATGAGGCTCTTGCGGCAAGAGGCGGAAAAGCGCATCGAGCGGATTATTGCGGAGATATGGGATAATATAGTTGACAAAGGGAATCGATACCTATGGTAATCGTTAAATCCAAAAACAGCATCCCAATAAGACTGACAACTGAGAGATGGAATCACATAATTATGAGGCATCCTGAAATGGATTCTCAAAAAGAACATGTATTGGAAACCATAACCACACCACATTTAATTCAGCAGGGTGATTTTGGAGAGCTTATTGCAATCAGATTTTATGAGGAAACACCACTAACTTCAAAATATTTAATTGTTGTATATAAGGAAGCGAACAACGACGGTTTTGTAATAACGTCGTATTACGCCACCAAACCTTCGGAAAGGAGACAAATTGTATGGAAACCATAAAGATACTCGATAAAAAAGAGAACCTGAACTGGGATTATGACGAGGAAGCCGATGTCTTGTATATCAGCATTGGTGAGCCACGCAATGCCCTTGGAGTAGATATAGGAGAAGGTGCTATTGTGCGGTATGTAGAAGAAACAGAAGAAGTAGTAGGATTAACTCTTATAGGCATTAAAGAACGACTATTAGGAAGTCTGAGGAAAAATTAAAAGAAGTGTAACAGTTCACCCCCTGGTGTGAAGGAAACATTTTCATTCAGGCATTTTTTTGTGTTAGGAGGCATGCCGTAATTACAAGGAATTATGCTGCCTGATGAATATTGGCATGCTCCTGTTGTGCAAGCAGGGATGGCATGGTGAGATTCGAGCGGTGGGCATGGATTGCTTGACGGAAAAAGTCAAGGGGGAATAAATAGGGTCGACGACTCTTTTACAAAAAAATCGTTGCCAAACTCGACAAAGAAATCGAAGCATTAGGAGGCGTGAGGCTTTTAAGGCAAGAAGCAGAAAAGCGCATTGAGCAGATTACCACGGAAGCACGATAAGAATATCTATAAACATATTTTTGTGTAAAATAAAATCATAAAGTTCTTTTGAGTGATGCAACACTTTTTGATAGAATAATTAACAACAATTATCGAAAACATAAACAAAAGGACTTTTTGACTCGTTTCATGAACAATATCCAGAAACCAGTATGGAAAACAATGCTTACTTAAATATTTCATCATAGGAGTATACATGCTCAAAGATTTTAAAAATATAAAATTCAAGATGCCCAAGAAATTTTCAGTCTGGCATATTATCATCGCATTCGGCTTCTTTATCCTCCTGCAGATGTATTTGATGAATCCCGGTGTACGAAACATCACCTACAGTGATTTTAAAAAACTGGTCAAGGAGGGCAATGTACTGGAATGTTATATTACCAATACCATGATTCGCGGTAAACTGCGAGAGATGGAACGCGGTACGGCAAAAAATGCCGTTTTTATCACGGCCCGTGTGGATGACCCTGACATGGTAAAAGACCTGGAAACAATGGGCGTGAGGTATGCAGGACAATACGAAAGTCCGTGGTTTAAGACGTTTTTTTTCTCTTGGGTGGTGCCTTTACTCATCCTGTTCGTAATCTGGCGTTTTGTGTTTAAGCGATTCGGTCCCGCCAGCAGTATCATGTCCTTTGGCAAGAGCAAAGGGCGTCTTTATGCACAGGAAGACTTAAACGTAACCTTTGACGACGTGGCGGGAATCGACGAGGCAAAGGAGGAACTCCAGGAAATCATCGAGTTCCTGAAGACCCCTGAAAAATTCCGCGCCCTGGGTGGGAAAATACCGAAGGGAGTTTTGCTGGTCGGCGCCCCAGGAACGGGGAAAACTCTCCTGGCAAAGGCTGTCGCTGGCGAGGCGGGAGTTCCTTTTTTTAATATGAGCGGTTCGGAATTTGTCGAAATGTTCGTCGGTGTGGGCGCCGCACGGGTGAGGGATTTGTTCAACCAGGCGGATCAGAAAGCCCCTTGTATTATCTTTATCGACGAACTGGATGCCCTGGGCAAGGCACGTGGGATGAATCCCATGGGCGGACATGACGAGCGTGAACAGACACTGAACCAATTACTGGTTGAAATGGACGGATTCGATTCCAATAAGGGCGTAATTATCATGGGCGCTACCAACCGCCCGGAGATGTTGGACTCCGCCCTTTTGAGACCCGGCAGGTTTGACCGTCAGGTAGTTGTTGACCGGCCAGATCTCCACGGCCGGGAAGCAATCCTCAAGGTGCATGCAAAGGGGGTGAAACTGGAGAAGGATATCAATTTACACTCCGTTGCAGCCATGACGCCGGGATTTGTCGGCGCGGACCTTGCCAATCTCGTCAACGAGGCAGCGCTGCTTGCAGCCAGGAGAAACAAGAAGGCCGTGAGTATGCCGGAATTCGAAGAGGCAATTGACCGCATTATGGCCGGTCTCGAAAAGAAGAAGCGGTTAATGAATAAGAAGGAAAAGGAGATCGTTGCCCATCACGAATCGGGTCATGCGCTGGTGGCTTGCTCTGTACCGCACGCAGACCCGGTACGGAAAATATCTATGATTCCCCGCGGCATTGGAGCCCTTGGATATACATTACAAAAACCCACCGAAGACCGATACCTGATGACAAAGGCCGAACTCCTGGATCGTATCGCCATCTTGCTGGGAGGAAGGATCGCAGAGGAAATTATCTTTAACGAAATATCAACAGGCGCCCAGAATGATCTGGAAAAGGCTACAGAAATTGCCAAGTTGATGGTCAAGGAATACGGAATGAGTAACAAGATGGGGCTGGTAACGTTCGAGCAGGGCGACAGACCACTCTTTTTAGGCGGAGGGTTTGCTGCCAGCAAGGAATACAGCGAAGAAACGGCTCGGGAAATTGACCTTGAAATAAAGAGTATCGTGGACGAATCGTTCCACCGTGTAAAGGCGTTATTGACCGAAAAAAAGGAAATATTACAGGGTATGGCAAAGACACTGATGGAAAAGGAAGTTATCGAGGGCGAAGAGTTGAAGAAACTTTTAGAGGAGCTCCACAAAACCAACGGGAAAAAAGAACCATGCTAAAGAAATATATCAGCAAATATAAATACTGTGCAATCGGCGTCATCATTGCCATGAATTGTGCCATAGTAAGTATTTTTAAACTGGAAGGAATCATCTTCGGTTTAGTTGTTCTGGCTTTTTGTTGTACGCTGCAGTTTTTTATTAATAGTGAAGATACAGGTAAATCAACCGAGACAGAAACGAGTACCGTATCTGAAAAACTATTCCACCGCGTCATGGATATTATTCCGGAGATCGTGTACATTTCAACGTTTGATGGTTCAGTAAAATATATCAGCGATGGCATAGAAAAGGTTGTGGGGCACAAGCCCGATGAAATTTACAAGACGCGCAATTTCCTGCTTCAACTGACACATCCTGATGACAGAGAAAAAGTGTCAGCGCAAATCCAAAAGTTACAGAATGGAAGCGAAGCAACAATAGAATATCGGTTATTAAAAAAAGATGGGTCATATGCATGGGTCTCCAATTACCTGAATTGCGTCAGGAATGAATGGGATAATGTAACCCATTACAATGGCATTTTAATGAGTGCTGACGAACGAAAATTACACGACAGGAATTTGCAAAGCTTGAATGCGAGAATATACCAATTAAATGAGATGGTCAATCAGCATGCGGTGCGCGATAGCTTAACTAATGTCTATAACAGGCGATACTCGCTCGTAATCCTTCAGAATGAGTTTAACCGGGCGCGGGCACAAAACAAGCCATTATCGTGTATCATGTTGGATATCGACCACCTTGAATCCATCAACAATCTGTACGGCTATTTTATGGGGAATCGTATCCTTATTGAAGCCGCAAGGTGCATACAAAAACAAATTAAGTCATCCGATATAATTTCGCGGTTTGGGGATGACGAATTTTTGATCGTATTACCTGAAATTGATAAAGAAGAACTCAAGAGGGTATCAGGCTTGTTGGTAAATGAGATTGAGAGGTGTCTCGTAAAAGATGAAGAGAAAAATACGAATATTAACTTTCGGGTAACGGTAGGGTCTAGTTCCGTCACCACGAAGACCAAAAGCATTACCGATCTGATTGAGCAGACGAGCAAGGCGCTTTACGCCGCTAAAGGTGCGAAAAAGACATAACTCAAAAATCGACCGGAAAACAAATTGGAAATGACGAAGAAAGCAAAATTTTCTTTTCACAAACGGGACGATGGAATCCTGCCTGAAATCGTTAGTATCATCCCACTGAAGGACGATGTTGTTTTTCCGCACCTGATCCGTCCGTTATCCCTGTCAGGAGAAGAAACGGTAAAGGCTTTAAACGAGGCGGTTTCCAGGAATGAACTCATTGGTCTTGTAGCGCTAAAGTATGATGTTGAATCCCCGAAACACACCGACTTTTACGACGTTGGAACAGCAGCAAGGATCGTTCAGGTATTCGAATCTACCTCCAACAATATAAAATTTCTTGTAGAAGGCGTAGTACGGATCAAAGTCATAGAATATCTGCAAACCGAGCCGCATTATAAGGCACGGATAGAAGAACTTCGGGAGTTTACAGAAAAATCAGAAACAATCGATGTGCTTGTACAAAGTGTAAAAACGCTTTTCAAATTGAGCGCTATGCTTGGGAAGACGTTACCAAAAGACATACTTCCTATGATCGACAACGTCAACAACCCATCAATGCTGGCCGACCTGGTAGCCATTTATCTGGAATTGTCTGTTGACGAAAAGCAAAAACTGTTAGAAATGATCGACCCGCAGAAACGATTGAGGATCGTATTCCATTACCTGAATAAAGAGGTGCAGATACGGGAGGTTCAGGGAAAGATAGACGAAGAGGTCGCCAAGGAAATGACCAAGACACAACGGGAATACTTCCTGAGAGAGCAATTAAAGGCAATCCAGAAAGAACTGGGAAAAGACGATCCTCACATGGAAGAAATCAACAAACTGGAAGAAAGAATAAAAGAGGCAAAGATGCCAAAGGAGGTGGAAGAAGTGGCCATCAAAGAATTAGACAGGTTGCGGGATATTAACCCTGCATCGGCAGAGTATCCGGTTTCCCGGACATATCTGGATTATCTCATTAATATCCCATGGAACAAAAAGACCGTTGACAGCCTTGACATCCGTCAGGCGGAAAAAATCCTGAACGAAGACCACTATGGCCTTGAAAAGGTCAAAGAGCGTATCCTGGAATTCCTGTCCGTACACAAATTAAAGGAAAAACTAAAAGGTCCCATCCTCTGCTTTTGCGGCCCACCGGGGACAGGAAAAACGTCATTAGGCAAATCGATTGCGCGGGCGCTAGGCAGAAAATTTATTCGCATCTCTTTGGGAGGTATCCGCGATGAGGCTGAAATCAGGGGACACAGACGCACCTATGTGGGCGCTTTGCCGGGACGCGTAATGCAGGAAATCTGCCGCGCGGGTTACAGCAATCCCGTTTTCATGTTAGACGAGATTGACAAGATTGGAGCAGATTTCAGGGGAGATCCTGCTTCAGCCCTGTTGGAAGTTCTGGACCCTGAACAAAACTTTAGTTTCGTAGACCACTATCTCGACGTCTCATTTGATCTTTCTAATGTGTTATTTATCACAACGGCCAATATTCTCGATACAGTCCATACCGCGCTGAAAGACCGGATGGAAGTCATATATCTTCCCGGTTACAGCGAAGACGAGAAATTGAAAATAGCCCAACAATTTCTGATCCCAAAGCAACTCAGAGAAAATGGACTGGAAGAGCACCCGGTTATATTCATGGACCAATCCATTTACAAGATCATTCTGGAGTACACCAGAGAGGCAGGATTGAGAAACCTTGAGCGAGAGATTGCATCAATCTGCAGAAAGATCGCAAAGGAGATCGTTGCCGGTGAACAGATAACAAAAGAGGTAAGACCGGATAGTGTGGAAAAATTCCTCGGCCCAAGAAAATACTTCTATCAGGTTACTGATGAAGAGGATCGGATTGGGGTGGTTACCGGCCTTGCATGGACGGAAACAGGGGGGGATATCATCTTTGTAGAAGCGTCCCGCATGAAGGGCGAGAAAGAACTTACCCTCACAGGACAATTAGGCGACGTCATGCAGGAATCGGCCATTGCAGCGCTCAGCTATATCCGCAGCAATGCAAAACGGCTGGATATCGAAGAGAATTTTTATGATACTTCAGAAATTCACATCCATGTCCCTTCCGGCGCCATACCCAAAGACGGGCCTTCTGCCGGCATTACCATGTGTATGGCGCTTATTTCACTGCTGACAGGCAGATATGCAAAGCGAGAAGTTGCACTCACCGGCGAAGTCACGCTGACGGGAAATGTATTGCCCATCGGAGGGGTGAAGGAAAAGGTGCTTGCAGCCATAAGGGCAGGCGTGAAGACGATTGTACTCCCCTTAAAAAACAAGGATGATTTCGAGGAAATTGACGCAGAAATCCGCAATAAAATCCGATGCGTTTATATCCAGAAGATTGATGATGCCATCAATACGGTATTAATTCAAAAACAATAGTAGGAGGGAGACGCGTGATTAATATAAAAAATATCCTCTGCCCGGTCGATTATTCGATTTATTCGGAAAAGGCATTAAACTATGCAATAGAATTTGCAGAAAAATATGGGGCAAAGCTTTTCCTGATACATGTGCTGGATATTCGTGTCTACGATATTAACGACCCGGATTTGTACAACGTTAATATCGTCGACAAAGAGACCCTAGATAAACTTAAAGAGAGACTGCTCAAGTGTGTAAATGAAGATACGAAAGGAAGAATATCGGTTGATGCCATTGTTTTACAAGGTGTTCCTTTCGCCGAAATTATCAAGGCGTCAAAGGAATACGACATTGACCTGATTGTGCTTGGCACGCATGGCAGGACAGGTCTGTCTCATGCAATCATGGGTAGTGTTGCAGAAAAGGTCGTACGCAAGGCGCCCTGCCCGGTGCTTACCGTCAGGCATCCTGAGCATGATTTCGTTATGCCGTAGAGTACAATATTTTATCATTAAAGAAAGAGGAGATACGCTATGAAATACCCTGTTGTCGTCCATAAAAGTGACTACGGTTACGACGCCCACTGCCCAATTCTCCCCGGATGTCATAGCCAAGGAGATACAATAGAAGAGACTTTGGAAAATATTAAGGATGCGATTATAACTTATCTTGAAATGATAGCGGAGGAAACGAAAGGATCTATTTATGAAGTGGAAGTAACGGTATAGAAATGTTATTCAGAGACCTTTCTTCTGAACGTATAGTCACTGCATTATCAAAAGTCGGATTTGAAATTATTAAACATGGAAAGCTTATTGGTATGTCCAATGGGTTCCGTCGAATAACCATTCCTCGCCACAAGAGAATAAACCCTTATACACTTAAGGCAATAATTAGAGACGCAGGACTTACTGACGAGGAATTTAAAGAATTGATTTAAGTAACTTATGCCTAAATATATACTTATTGATCACACGGCAGACATTGGAATCGATGTATTTGGGGCAACATTACAGGAATTATTCACAAATGCAGCCTTTGCCCTGTTTGATATCATAGCTGATTTATCCAAAGTAGAATGTAAGACCGAATATAATGTAAAAGTTTCGGGAATAGACAGAGAACAACTGCTGGTCAGTTGGTTAAGTGAATTGCTGTACCTGCATGATGTAAAATACCTGCTTTTCAAGGATTTTCATATTACGGATATGAAAGAAAATAAATTGACCGCATCCGTATGCGGCGAAGCATTTACCGAAGGCAAACATGAAATTAAGACAGAGATAAAAGCCGTCACATATCATGGTTTGTCAATCGTCCAGGAAGATCACCAGTGGAAGGCACGGGTCATATTTGATTTGTAATTATTTTGCCACGAATTGGCACGAATGGACACGAATGAAAAGAATATCCTGGAGTAACGCAGCCACAACCAAAAAGACGTAGCAGGCAGTTGACATTTTTAGCAAAAATATGGGTTAAGGAAGGAGAAATGGGGTATTGGAGAAATAAAAAATAGAAATTTCCCACACCCCCTCCCTTTCTTCTTATTTACATCTTTTCCGACTCGATCATGTGAGGGGAATGTCTCTTTAGATTATTCGTGTCTATTCGTGGCTAATTTGGAGAAGGATTTTTTTATGGCAGATGATAAATATAAAATTCAGAAAATAGACGACTACCGCTGGCGCATCCCCAGAGAAGGCAAGATGCGGGTGGATGGCATCGTGTATGCCGACAAACACATGCTGGAAGAAATCCAGAAGGACGAAAGCCTGCAACAGGTGATTAATGTCTCTTATCTTCCGGGGATTGTAAACCATTCGCTGGCAATGCCCGACATCCACTGGGGATATGGGTTTCCCATCGGCGGGGTGGCTGCATTTGATATGGATGAGGGCGTGGTGTCCCCCGGCGGCGTAGGGTATGACATTAACTGCGGGGTAAGGTTGCTCAGAACGGGATTGCATCGCGTGGAGATTTCCGGCAAGCTAGAATCTGTAGTTAACACTCTGTTTGCCAATATTCCATCTGGCGTAGGATCGCATCGCAAGGATTTGAAACTTTCGCAACAGGAAGAAAAAAACGTACTCAAAAACGGGGCACGATGGGCGGTTTCACAGGGTTATGGCACAAAAGAAGACCTGGAACATATCGAGGAAAAGGGGTGCATACCAGGGGCAGAACCGGAGTTGATTTCAGACCGCGCCCTGGAGCGGGGTCGGGCGCAACTAGGTACCCTCGGTTCCGGAAACCACTTTGTC
>JAHFOY010000076.1 GCA_023261485.1 Planctomycetota bacterium | reverse complement strand
GTCGGCCACGATCTTCATTGCCTCAAGCTGTTTCTTCCCCAGCGGTTTGGGCTGTGCAGCCATTTTTTCAGTGTAAATTTGTGTCAGAACAGGCACAATCGTTTCAGCTTTTTGGTGTTGCACTTTATATACATACACTCTGAGTTCTTCTTCTAACTCCGACGGAGGAACATCTACATTTTTTATCCAAAGGTCGATTTTCGGTAAAAGTTCCGGTACCCTGGTAACAATTAACATCTTGTTAGTATCCGAGAATGGCACAAAGTTAAATTCACCATCACCACCAGCTTTTCCTCCCATTGATTGGGCAATAGAGGCAAGGTCTTTTGCCATATTTCTTGCGTCGACATATTTGAAATCATAAAATTTTACGGCTTTACCGGCAAAGAATGGGACATCGAAGGTTTTTACCAAGGTAAGCAGTTTTTCCATATTTGAGGCGGATTCGATGAGTATAATATACGGAGCGTCGCCGTGAGTAACTATATTCCCGATTCCGGTCATAAATGGTTTTATGGTAGCATTCAAATTCTTTGGGTTTTCGTATTGAAGAGGAACTATTTGAATCATTATATCTTTACTCCAGGGAGGGATTTTATCTCCGGAAATAACAATATTTGTTTCCTGCCTGGATTCTGCCTTAGGAAGTATTTTATAGAGATCACCGTCCTTTATTATTGCAAAATCATACACAAAGAGTAATGTGTTAAGCATCGAAAGCAACTCTTCTTTGTAAACCTGTCCAGTGGCATGAAGATTAATAGTACCCCCGACTCTTTTATCTAAAATATAGTTAACATTAAGAATCTCACCTAATATGACCTGTAAAACATCCTTTATTTCGGCATTATCGAAATTTAATGCAATGTCGATTTTATCGCCTGTATATTCCGGTTTGTGAAGAGAAGGTTCCGGTTTTTTGTGTTCCTCTGGATATACAAATTCATCCGGTATACCCTCCTTTTTTTCCCCTGAGACCTCTTTTTCAGGTGAGATTTCATATTCCCAGGGTTTTTTCTCTACCGCCTCGGTCGTTGTAGAAAGTGTTACTGGTTTTTTAAATGGAACAAAATCAGACTGCCTTACCTGGGTTTCTTTACAACCAATTACAAGCAAAACAAGAATCGATGTACACAAGAATACGCATTTGTTCATCAATAAATCTCCCATAAGTGGGTGAGTTTTTTATTTATTACACAACCATAATTTTTATTTATGTCATGCATTATAAGGAAGTACAACTAAAATAGTTCATAAAGTATACGTATTTTTTTAAATACTGCAGGCAGGGTAAAACAGAGTGGTGCGGAAGGGGGGATTTGAACCCCCACCCCGGTATCAGCGGGACTAGCCCCTCAAACTAGCGCGTCTGCCGATTCCGCCACTTCCGCATTTCATAGAATTGTTCGTATCTGATTAAGCCAAAACTACTTGCTAATTTTAACATTACACCACAAAAAGTCAAATATTTTTATTATAAGCGATTATTAATTTTTGAATAATTAACATCATCCTTTAAAACCAACTTTACACTTATGTACCATAAAAATACCTTTTTCGTAGCATCAGGCACGCCCTTTTAATTAATTCAAAAATCGTTTTATTTTAAAAAATACTGTAAGTATCAAGCATAGTTAGTATTTAAAGTTTCTCTTCTCTATATTAAGATTATTGGCATTCAACATGCCAAATATAAAAATATATTTATTATATGGGAATTTCTATTTTATTTATGCTGGTTTCCAGCATATCGGCAGCCAAAGGCTTCAGCCTGCGCTTCCGGCAGGCGAACAAGACCAAGCTCTTCGATTAGCTCACGCAGGCTAAAGCCTGCGGTTAATTCAACAAGAATTATTTTTATACCTGTAAACTATGTACTCAACCATTAAGTGGCGAGGATTCACAGTTATTGAGTTATTGATAATTGTCATCATTGTTGCAATCCTGGTTAGTATAGTAATTCCAGCGATTTTCGCAGCAAAACATAAAGCACAACAAATCATTTGTGTAAATAATCTCCGGCAGCTATTCCTTGCCTTTGAGCAATATACAAACGATAATAACGGGTTACTTCCTCGCCCCAATAACAGCAGCACAAGCAAAGACGGTACTAAAATCTGCAATGCCGAGGTATGGTTTAAGGCTGTTGATAGCTATTTAACAACGTTACAACTTCCAGGCGAAATGGGCGATATCTCAATGGAGGAGCGACTCCTGCTTATAAAACAAGACCCTATATTCAAAACGGTATCCTTTTCAAAGCAGGATACAACACGCACAATAAAAATGAACCAAAATCTTTTACCGGCATCTGAATGTCAACGGTCTATTGAAACTATAGAAAACACCACCAAAACTGTGTTGTTGTTTGACGGTCGCATCAACAGTGCTGGAGTAGCAAATAACTATGAAGGTTCTTATGGAAGTGTTGCACAAAGACACTCAAAGGCTGCGAATATTCTTTTTATAGACGGACATGTGGAACGAATACAAAATGGTGATTCTGACGGCACAACAAACGAGGGCTGGCCAAATAGACAGGCAGGACAAGAATTAATTTGGGATCCGGAAAACCCAAATCTACCATAAAATGGTTTTTAGCGTTCTTCTATTATACTATTAACCTTTGCCCATCGTTTTCCCGAAGGTTTTTTCCAACGGACATCAACATACTCCATTTGCTTTAGATTAGTTCCTTCGGTTTTTGCAATACTCAGGAGGTTTTGTAGCTTCTCTTCATTGGAGAGTTCGTTAGGTTCGTTACATTGGGAAGAACATCCCCACCGTATTTGTGTATTGTTCTCTGTCCACAAAACAATATCACTCTTCCCCGTGAACCTTCTTTTACCCACGTTTGATACATCTACCGCTAAAATCTTGAAAATGTTATGTATGTTATTTTCTCTGAGAAATTTTACCAAATCTATCCCTGCCTTAATTCCTTTATCATTCCATGTGTTTCCATATAAAGGCAACCTAGCCAGTTTATTGCTTTGAACACAAGGGGTATCATATTCTGCATTTGGTAATTTGTAATATTCTTTCGGTAATAAAACACATTCATCATCCACAAGATATGTGTTGTTTCCACTTCTAACGAAGGCTGCCGGTTTGCGCAAGACAAGTTTGATATTTAGTTTATTGGGGAATGTCTTTTTGATCGAATCTACCTTTTTAATCAAAACAACCCCTCCATAAACGTTTGCAATTCTTTGAGTCAAGTTGTTTTCATACATACTGTATTGTTCGTTCAAAGCTGCCACATGTTTTATGTCATCAGAGAAACGAGCAGTTACCCAGGAGGGGGTGTGGAAAGAGAATGTAGAAGGACTGACTTTAAAAACATTTAGATCCGTTAATGAGTGCCATGTCTTATTAATACCCCATATACCAAAAATTATTATACATGCAAAAACAACAAATTGGAGCAAAAAGGGGTATAGAACTTTTTTTATTGAACCTATTTTAGAGGAAAGGATTTCAAAAAAAAGCTTATAGCTAAACGTACTATTGATAATATCCTTAATTTTGTATTGGTTCATCTACACTAACAAGAATATTCTGAAATGCAAGATCAACAATTTTTTCACATAACGAAGGGAATGTCATGCCTGCTGCCTTCGCCGCCTTTGGAAGCAGGCTTTTTTCAGTAAAACCTGGAATGGTGTTTATTTCCAATAAATACAAATTGTCTTTATCGTCCATCAACATATCTACTCTTGAAAATCCTCTACAGCCAAGGACTTTTTGTGCATTAATAGCAAGCTCCTGTGCTTTATTATACGTAGCTGGAGAAAGATGTCCGATAGGGTATGAGGGATCACCAACTGTATTTCTCCGTTCGCTTAAGGTTTTTTCTACAATAATATACTTTGTTCTATCGTCCTTATATTTCGCTTCGTAATTATAAAATTCCATCGCCGGTTTGATCTCTATAATGGGCAGTGCCTTGTCATCCAGGATTCCAACGGTTAATTCTCTGCCTTTTATGTACTTTTCAACCAGTAATTCATATCCAAATTCAAAAGCCTTTTCTAAGCCAATTTGAAGGTCGTTAATATTTTTGATGATTGATATGCCTATGCTGGAACCATTCCTCGTGGGTTTTAAAACTACCGGCAACCCCAGTTTAATTACTTCCTGTTGTATCTCCGTTAATTCTTGAAATTCTGTCACTGTAACGTAATCTGGTGTTTTAAGCCCTGCCTCAATAAAACATTTTTTTGTCGCTAATTTATCCATAGCAAGCCTGCTGGCATTTATTCCTGAGCCGGTATATGGAATCCCTTTTGATTCCAAAAGTTGTTGTACACCTCCATCTTCGCCAAAATAGCCATGTAAGGCAATAAATGCAACATCAATGTCCATCTGGTCGAGTTCTTCCAGCTTTTCGTCTTTCACATCAATGCAAGTAACGTTAAATCCAGCGTCCTTTAATGCCTTTGATACTGCATTACCGGAACGTAAAGAAATTTCACGCTCAGGAGATATGCCCCCCATCAGTACAACAACATTTTTTGGCTTCATGTGATATTCTCCCAATATTTAAAAGCGACAAATTAATCTTAACCTATTATTCCAATTTTGCAACTAAATCATAAGCAACTTTCCACACATCACCGGCGCCCATAGTTATAACAACATCGTCTGGTTTTACATCTGATGAAAGGACATTGACAATGTCTCCCAATTGTGGAATATATTGGACGTCTACACCTGCATTTCTGGTTTCTTCACACAACCGCATAGAATTCATTGTAGTTTTTTCATAGTCGGTATCACGCGATGCATAGATATCGGCAAAAAGCACTTTATTCGCATCCTGGAAGGATTTTGCAAAACCTCTTAATAAATGACGTGTTCTGCTATACTGATGAGGTTGAAACACGCACCATATCTTTTTCCCGGGATAAAGTTCTCGCGCCGCCTTTAACGTAACGCGTATTTCTGTTGGATGGTGTGCATAATCATCGATTACTGTGATATTGTTCTTTACCCCAATAATTTGGAATCGCCTCTTTGCCCCACCGAAAGAAGCTAATGCAGTTTTGATAGAATCTTTGTCAACTCCAATAAATGTACATACCGCAGTTGCGGCCAGCGCATTTAAAATATTGTGAGACCCCGGTATTTTTAAGGTAAAATCATCAAAATAACTATTCCTTCTAAAAATGCTGAATCTGTTTATACCGTTACCCGAAGAAATGATTTTGCCTTGCCAATCAGAGGCACTATCCAGAGAGTATGTTTCTACCTTACAGTTTGCTTTTTGCATTGCGCGTGATATATTTTTGTCGTGATTATTTACAACCAACAAACCTTCTTTTGAAATCAATGCTGCGAAATCACCAAATGCATTTATTATTTTCTCAATATTTTCATAATAATCCAGATGATCTTCTTCGATATTTGTAATTACACCTACTTGCGGAACAAGGTTTAAAAAAGACCTGTCATATTCACATGCCTCTGCTACAAATAAATCTCCCATTCCTAAATGTGCGTTACCTCCAATATCAGGCACTTCTCCTCCAATAACAAAAGTAGGATCCAATCCCGCAGTTTTTAATATGTTAGAAATCATTGCACTTGTAGTCGTCTTTCCATGAGTACCACTGATCGCAATACCACGCTTCTCTCTCATTAATGAACCGAGTATTTGAGAGTATTTTACCACCCTTATACCCATTTTACGGGCAATTTTAAGATCCGGATTGTCCTCTGAAATGGCAGCCGAAATTACCACCATATCCGTTTCTAACGGCATAAGACTCCCATCCTGCCTTGTATTAATCCTGGCTCCCATTTTCTCAAGTGTTAAAGTCAAAGAAGATGGTCGTGTATCAGAACCTGCCACAACACACCCTTCTTTTAAAAGAATACGCGCAACCGCACTCATCCCGATGCCACCAATTCCTATAAAGTACACACAATTCCCACGCATAGGCCGGCAATTACAGTGGCTTCCCAGTGTTGACGTATGCGTGTTCATCCTGTCTATACCTTCTGATAAATTCATAGAAATTTTCCTCTTTTCTATTGAAATAGTATATTAGTGACTGGGGTTTATTCCTTACGTTAATCAAAAAAATATTACTTACCAAAAAGTGAAAATAATGCCTAGCGCAGCGGAGCCGCAACCAAAGTGAATAAAGGTGACGTGTGGCAAGTGGCGGGTGACGTTTTTTCTCGTCACACGACACCTGACACTCGTCACTTAAAAAACTTGCTAAAAAAAGAAGTTTTTACAAGGTAATACGATAATGATGTATATTTAATCATCAAAAGCAAAGGAACTAACCAACTAAAATAGCAAACTGCGTGCCCTTCAGGCCAATTACCCTGCAGATGTTATCAACAACTCTTGAAGCTGCGTTTGGCATTCCAATCCCTTTGTTAAGCATCTTCATTCTGTCGTATTTTTCTTTATTGTTTAAAAGGTCTGTAATAAGTTCTATGATTTTTTCAGGCGTCAGATCAATCTGCTGTATTAAATATCCACCTCCATTGCTTGCCAATTCCATTGCATTCCAGTACTGGTGATTATCCGCAGCATGTGGATAAGGTATCAATATAGCGGGAATACCTACCGCAGTAAATTCTGCAATAGTGGTTGCGCCCGCTCTGCAAATAATCACGTCCGCCATACTAAAAGCAGCGCCCATATCATCTAAAAAACTACAAACAAATGCACTGATATTCGTTTGCTTGTACGCTGCTTTTGCAGCTTCATACCCATATTCACCAGTACAGTGGATAATTTGCAGTTCGCTTGATAACGGTTCTAATTTGGGCAAACATCTTAATATAACCTCATTGATTGCCTGCGCACCCTGACTCCCCCCCGTAATCAATATTGTTTTTTTAGAAGGACTTAGCCCGAATTTCTCAGCAGAACGGCTTCTTTGGCTATATAAAATATCCTTACGAATGGGTGTCCCGGTTATCCGTACAACGTTTGCTTTATTAAACCATTTGAGAGACCCCCGCCAATGACAATATACTTCATCAACCCATTTAGACAAGAATCGGTTAGCCTTGCCAGGTATGACATTTTGTTCTAATAATATGGTTGGTATGCTGTGCAACTTAGCGGCGATAATTGGGGCAACGGAAACATATCCACCCAGACCAACCACAATATCAGGATTGAATTTGCGAACTGCAATGAGGGATTCAATAACACCGATAAACATCGTAACGATAAACATAAATACACCCTTGTATGATTTTTCCCATTTTCTGGCACGCATTTGATGAAACTGAAATCCCCGCTGTTCCACACAACGTTTTTCAAATTTTTTATCCGTACCAAAAAAAATGATTTCTGCTTCGTTGAATCTCGAACGGATCTCTTCGGCAGTACTCAACCCCACCATTAAATGGCCAGCGGTACCACCTCCTGCAAAAGCGATTTTCATTTTTACACCCCTTTTCCCTTAACCAAACAATGCTTTGTACAGAAAACAAACAAAATACATTAAAAAGACAGAAATATGTTTAAAATTGTGTCAACCAGCATGCTGCGTACTGGTTAATCCCTTTATCGCCAGGAAAAGCTTGCTATCTTAGACGTTATATTGTGCCAAATTCTTGCAGGCAACAATCCAGCGACTTTATCTTCTAATGTCTCTGTATTCACCTCCGGACTTAAAGTCCCCGGCTCCATAGACTGTTTTGCAATATTAATTAGTATCCCAATTCCTATCATCGAGAATAACAGGGATGATCCACCTGAACTAAGAAAAGGCAAAGGGATCCCTTTTGTTGGAACAATGCCGGAGATAACTGCAATGTTTATAACTGCCTGTAATCCAAACATCATAGTTATTCCAAATCCTAAAAAAAATCCAAATACGTCCTTGGTCGCATGTACTATCTTTAATCCCTGCCATATTAATAACAAAAACAGTCCTATAATAACTAACACCCCAACAAACCCAAACTCTTCACCAATAATGGTAAAGATAAAATCGCTGCTGCTTTCTGGCAAAAAGAATAGTTTTTGTTTGCTACTTCCGACTCCTAATCCTGTCAAACCGCCGGAACCCAGAGCGATCCACGATTGAATCACGTGATACCCAGTTCCGGAAGGATCCTGCCACGGATCCATGAAGGACATTAATCTGTCTTTTCTATAGGAAACCTCAAATAACATTTTGTGCACAAAAGGCGCAGCAGCTAAAACAGTAAAAAATACATAAATAAGCCTGGAGCCGCCGACGATAAGCATAATTATAGAAAGAATTGTAATAAACGCTGCACTCCCGAAATCAGGCTCTTTGATTACAAGAGCACCGATTACCGCTACAATAGCAATGGGTATCATGAAACCACATTTAAATTCGGACATGCGGCTCTGGTTTTTGGCAATATAACCAGAAACAAATATTATAACCGCCAACTTAGCAAATTCGGAGGGCTGTATACCAAAAATATGACCCAACCGAATCCACCTGCGTGCGCCATTGGTAACTGTACCAACTCCTGGTAACAATACAAGCAGAAGAAGCATAAATGACATAATAAGGAGGGGGATTGCCAATTTCTGTAAATAATGATAATCCATCTTTGACATGGTTATCAATAATACCGAACCTATAAATATCCACAAAAGATGCTTCGTTAATTGATAATTTTTCCCACCCGCCCCAAAAGTCGCCAGATCCGTACTATAGACAGTGATAATACTGAATCCTATTAGAGCAACCACAATGTATATAATAAAATGCCCGTTTTTCAAACTAATCCCCTTTATAGCAATGTAAGACTAAATACAGCCAGCATAGCAGCAACAATACAAAACCTGATGGTAATTTTCGTTTCTGGCCATCCCTTAAACTGGAAATGATGGTGTAAAGGTGCACACCGGAAAACCCTTCTCTTTGTCATCTTATAAAAGAATTTTTGCACGAGTACAGAAACTGCCTCCGCAACAAAAATACCCCCTATAATAACCATCAAGAGTTCTTGTTTCACTATAATGGCAACAAGTCCCAGAATACCGCCTAATGCCAATGAACCTGTATCGCCCATAAAAACTTGTGCGGGAAAGCAGTTATACCACAAGAAACCCAAACCTCCTCCTACAAGGGCAGCGCAAAAGACACTCAACTCTCCCCCACCTGGAACATAAGGTATCCGCAAATAGTTACTAAAATCGATTCTGCCCGAAGCATAGGCAATGATTGCAAAAGCAATTCCTGCAATAATGCTGCAACCTATTGCCAAGCCATCCAAGCCATCGGTAAGATTCACTGCGTTAGACATCCCAACGATAAAGAATGCAACAAACAGTATGTAAAAGGGGCCTAAATCAGGTCTAAAATCTTTTACAAATGGAACTACAAGTTGTGTACCCCATGTAAATTTACTGAAATGAAAATATAAGACTAACCCCAGTATGAGCCCCAATGCAGATTGAAATAACAATTTAGATACATCGCTCAAACCGGCTGCATTCTTCTGCGTAAGCTTAATATAATCATCAATAAACCCAAGCACTCCAAACCAGATCAAAGTAAACATTAACAGAAGAACATATTCATTATAAATATTACACCAGAACAAAACGGAGGCCAGGATAGAGACATTTACAACAATTCCTCCCATTGTCGGCGTGTTTTTTTTATCGAAATGCATCCGTTTGAGTTCTTCTGAGTCTGTTTTTGTCGTATCTTCACCGACCTTTAAGGCCCGGAGTTTTTTAATAAACCAGTGACCGAAAATAATACTGATTAAAAAAGCAGTAATAGCAGCCAAGCAGGAACGAAGCGATATGTATTTAAATATTTCTAATGAATTTATCGAAGAAAGCCAATTGTATAGCAAAGCCCTTTTAACCTCTTTCCTTGTCCAATTTATACACCTTCCTGGAATCAATTGCCTTTTTTATAATTGATGAAATCTCTTCTATCTTAAAAGGCTTTGCAAGTATAAAATCCACGTCACATTCCTTCAACTGGGATGGACTGAGTTGATTGGCCCATCCCGTAATAAATACAATCGGTACCAGAGGCGACATGTCTTTTATTTTTTTTGAAACCGCCCAACCGGAAATATCGCACAAACCTACATCTGTTATAACAATATCATAATTCCCATCTTTAAACATTTTAATACCTGCCATACCGCTGTCGGCCTTCTGTACGTGGTGGCCTAGATTTATTAAATTCTCAGCAAGGACATCCAGGGTAATTTTATGGTCTTCTATGAGAAGTATCTTTGTTTTTTCTTCGTGTTTAAGATTATATTTGCGCTCCATTTCTTTAATGAATTTTTCAGATATGGGCAGTTGCACGATAACAGTAGTGCCCACGCCGAGTTCGCTGTCTATGCTGATATGACCACTGTGCCTGCTGATTATTCCATATGCAACACTCATCCCCAGACCTGTACCCTTTGATCCTTTTGTTGTAAAAAAGGGATCAAATACTCTTTTCTTTGTCTCTGCGGACATACCTTCACCCGTATCAATAAAATAAACAAAAATATCCTTCCCATTGGTTTTTGTTTGAATCGTAAATTCTCCTCCTTTGGGCATGGCATCAACCGCATTAAACAAAATGTTGATAAAAACCTCTCTCAACTCCGAAGCATTCCCTTCCACAATGGGAATTTCCATCGAATCAGTATCAATGCGTAGTGTTATTTTCGGGATATTAGAGCCTCCAGACCACTTCGATTCTGTCATTCTAACAACGTCATTTATGATGTCTTTAATATTTACTTCTGAAAAATCCTTTGTAGTGCGAAGTCTTGTAAATTCCTGAATCCTTCGGACGACCTCGCTTCCATCCAACACAAGCTTTTCAATAATTTGCAATCGTTCACAAGTTGCCGGATCAAGATTCTTAGAAAGCAGCATTTGCGTATGTCCAAGAATACCACTCAACAAATTATTAAAATTATGGGCGACTCCCGTGGCCAATTCTCCCAACGCCCTTAACCTTTCAGACTGTATTAACTGCAACCGTGTGGACTCTAAATTTTCATAAAGAAAGGCATTATCTAAGGCATTTGCAGCTATACGAGCTACTACCTTCAAAAATTTTATTTCCCTTTCATTGAAGAATTTATTATCCCGAACACTTCTTAAGAAAAGAGTTCCAATGACATTGTCTTTCAATATAATCGGAATAACAACAATCGCATTGTTTTTCAGAGATTGGATATTTTCCTGCACTTCCTTCATCAACGGATCGAGGAGAATATATTGAACGATCACCATTTCTCTTGTCTCCAGCGCCTTCTTTACCTCCGGGTAATTATCAATCGTTATCTCCAACTCTATGTCAGGATTATCGTGAGAGGCAATTACCTGGGCAAATTTCTCCTCTTGAGCAACACGAAAAATAGAACAACGCGTCGCATCAAAAAGGAAAGCAACATTTTTGACTATGATGTGAAGAATTTCTTTGCTGCTCAGTGTTGAGGACACGGCTTCTGATATCTGTAGAAGCGCTTCTGAATCTGCCCGGTCTTTATTCAATAAATCAATCATATTCCTACGGTCAAAAACCCGATTGATGCGGTATTGTAATTCAGTCGAATTGAGCGGTTTGGTGATTAAATCGTCCACAGGGTGTTGGGTATAATCAACATCGTCGCTAATATTCTTTGTTAACGCTATAATACTGGGCATATTATCTGTCGAGTTTTTAATCAAGGAAATGAATTCTGACATATTTACCCCCAAAGAAGTGCAATCAAAAAGAATCAAGTCAGTTGTGTTGTTTTGAATTTTTGTGAGTGCGTATTTTGCGTCATCGGCAAAGTCCAAATCATATAACTCATTTTTAAGTATACTTCGGACAAAATGCCATATGGCATTATCTTTTTCCACCAACAGTACCTTTTTCTGGGTATCCATCTTGAGTATTTATTTGTTAATTACAATTATGAACTGGCATACGCTTTGAGAAAAATTCCTTAAACTTCTCAATAATATTTTCCATATGCATGCCTCTGGAACCTTTGATTAATACTATATCATTATCTCTTAGTTCATTTATTTCGGTTGCTGTAATGTCTGAAACATCCTGAAAACTGACGACTTGTCCTTGCGGTATGCCTGATGATTTTGCCGCATTTGCAATTTCAGATGCACATTTTCCCACCGTCCACAATAAATCAATATTCAGGCGAGATACTGTTTCTCCAATTTCCTTGTGTAACAGAGCAGATTCATTTCCCAATTCCAGCATATCCCCGCATACAAAAACTTTTCTACCCGATGCATTAATTTCACTTAGATATTGTAAGGCTGCACGTACAGACTCGGGATTTGCATTGTAAGCATCATTGATAACGGTAATGTTTCCAATTCGCTGCTGTTCAATTCTCATTGCGGGTAGTTTAAAAGAGGAAAAGGCATCCTTTACACGGGAGATATCTTGACCGAGTGCTTTACAAATCGCAAAAGAAGTCAAGCAATTTGTAATATTATGATACCCTGGGATAGGAAGAGGAATTTTTAAATGTTCATTGAGTTCGAAAACGTACCCTTTATCTTTTTTCTTTACGTCCGTACACCTAATATGTGCCTGGGGGTTAAAACCGAAGCTTACAGTTTCCCCTTTAAAGCCGCTGGCAATTTTAACACACCATGTATTATCGGCATTATATACAAATACCCCACCCTTGCGAAGATTTTCTAATATTTCTGCTTTTGCCTGTGCAACCCCTTCAATACTTTTGAGACCTTCCAGGTGCGTTTTAGAAATGTTAACAATTACTGCAACATCAGGAGCGCCAATCTCAGACAGACGCCGAATTTCGCCAGGGGCATTTGTGCCCATTTCCAGCACACCATATTGGTGTCTATTTTCTATTTCAAATATTGTTACCGGTACACCAATGAAATTATTAAAGCTTTTTTGTGATTTTGCCACAGAACCAAACTGTGACAACAAATGGTACGTCATTTCTTTGGTAGTGGTTTTACCGTTACTTCCGGTAATACCAACAATCTTCGCACTTAATTTTTGGCGGTAATATTTCGCTAAATCTCCTAATGCAGTTGTGGGGTCTTTTACCCGAATTATCGAAAAATTCCCGTGTCCCGGCTCTATTTTAGATTCATTTGAAACAACGGCTCCCACTGCCCCTGTATTCATTGCATGCATAACAAACTGATGACCATCAAAACGTTCCCCTTTAAGCGCAAAAAACAAGTCACCGGGCTTAATTGTACGACTGTCCGTTGATATACCATTTATCTTTGCAGCCCGATCACCGGATATTATCTGCCCGCAAATAACTTTTACAATTTCATCAAGGGATAGGATTTCCATTTTATTACCTTTACCTTTTATGTGTGTAAAGCCATATTGTTTTGCAAGGCTTGTTTTACAACTTCACGATCGTCAAATGGAATAACGGTATTTTTTAGTATCTGATATTGCTCGTGCCCCTTTCCGGCAATAATCACAACGTCACCCTTTTTTGCTTCCATAATGGCCTCTTCAATAGCAGCTTTTCTATCAGGTAGCACTCTGCAAGAAGCGTTTTGCTTTATTCCTTTTTGAATCTCATGGATAATTTTGAGAGGATCCTCGGAACGAGGATTATCACTTGTTATCCAGAAAAGATCCGAATATTTTTCCGCAATGTGTCCCATCTTAGGTCTTTTCTTTCTATCTCTGTCTCCACCACATCCAAAAACGAGCAGGATACGTCCTCTTGTCGTCTCCCTAAGTGTACTC
>JAHFOY010000075.1 GCA_023261485.1 Planctomycetota bacterium | reverse complement strand
ATAAAGCAGCACGCCCTTTCCCTCCTTTTGTATTATCTGAAGGGCGCTGTGGAGCTGCTCTCCGCAGTCACAGCGAAGAGAACCAAAGATATCGCCCGTCAGGCATTCATCATGTACCCTTACCAGCACCGGCTCATTATGCAGCGGAGACGGGTTATTCCCGCTTTCGCTGCCAATGCCCAGACAAAGTGCAAGGTGGAGATAATCATCGACGAATGAACGGTAAAGGTGAAGTGTAAAATTCCCATAGCTCGTGGGCAATTTTACGGTGACACGCTTTTCAATCAATCGTTCCTGTTCGTGCCGGTATTTAATAATATCAGCAATGGTACAGACTTTGAGATTATATTTTTCGGCAAATTTTCGGAGTTCCGGAAGCTTTGCCATATTCCCGTCCTCTGTCATAATCTCGCAGATAACTGCGGCAGGCTTAAGTCCTGCAATACGTGTCAGGTCTACCGCACCTTCCGTGTGGCCTGTCCTGACCAGCGCGCCGCCTCTCTGCGCCTTTAAAGGAAAAATATGGCCGGGTCTGACGAGGTCTTCCGGTTTTGTCTTATCGTTAATAGCAGTTAATATCGTTGTTGCCCGATCTTTCGAGGAAACGCCCGTTGTGATCCCATCCCGCGCATCTATAGAAACGGTAAATGGCGTCTGAAAGTTTGATGTGTTATGTGATACCATCGGATAAAGATCAAGCGCTTCCGCCCGTTCGGGATTAATTGCAAGGCAAAGAATACCCCTTGCGTGAGTGAGCATAAAATTAATTGCTTCCGGAGTCACCTTTTCAGCCGCAATGGTAATGTCCCCCTCGTTTTCACGGTTTGCATCATCCACCACAATAATCATCTTGCCTTGTTTCAGGTCTTCCACGACCTCTTGTATCGTGTTAAATCGCATTAAAAACACCTCTCATATTTAATAGTAGAGACGGGTTTAAAACCTGTCTCTACAAAATAATCGGCGTCTTGGCGGCGTAAAAAGCAGCCAAAGACATAATTTAAATTTCTATTAATAGTATTAAAAAAGGTGGGTAATGTAAAGTCTTTTTGTATAAATCAATAGGTGTGTTGCAGTGTATTCTTCCTGTTGATTATAATTGTTTTACACCCCTGTACATATAGAAAAGCCCGGAGGCAAAGGTGAAAGCAACAGTCATCCACCAGATGACGGTAAGAGCAGGTATTGGGACGTGGTTTCCAACAATCACCGATATGACAGCAATAATTTGAAGAAACGTTGACGCCTTACCCAGCATCGTCGGCCGGCAATTTACCCTGCCTGTAATCAGTAGTAATGCAACGGTGCCAAAGATGAGCAAAAGGTCTCTGCAAACAATAACCGTCGGAATCCAATTGGGAAATCTTGGTTCAGGCCATATACGGTCAGAAGAAAGTATGATACAGGAGATCACAAGGACAAGCTTATCGGCAAAAGGATCAAGGTATCTTCCCAAATCCGTCATTTCATTCCTCTTTCGGGCCACATAGCCATCCAACACATCACTTAACCCAATAATAAACATTATAAACAGGCAAGCATATCGATAGCTATCGTTATGCTGGACTTGTGTTATGCAGAACACGAGTGGGGGGATACAGAGTATCCTGCTCAGGCTGATCTTGTTAGACAGGGTTAACACGGGGAAACCTCATTTGGATAATTCATAACGTAGCAAAGCTGCGATCAAAGTGAATAAAGGTGACGTGTGGCAAGTGGCGGGTGACGTTTTTTCCCGTTACACGACACCTGACACTCGTCACATGCCACTATTTCTAAAAACTTACCAAAACTAGTCCTCATGAAAATGGGGAAAAGAAGTTTTACACTGGGCTGCCATGCCTGTGAGTATCAATTATCGCACAAGTTCGGCTTTGCTTTGAATACAAGATTTTGCCGTTTGTTTTTTGCGTTCCTTATGCCAGGCCACGAATAAACGGATGCCCTGTTCAATAGGTACTTTGGGTTGATACTGTAAAAAACGTTCTGCCTTTCTAATATCCGCATAGGTTCTATGCACGTCTCCGGGTTGCTCCGGAAGCCTTTTGATCTGCGCCTTTTTCCCCAATTCCTGTTCGATGAGATCGATAAGCCGTTTCAGTTGAATTGGCTTTGAGTCCCCCAGATTAATGATTTCGAAACCAATTTGCTTATCTAGTACGGCAACCACTCCATCAATAATATCGGAAAAGTAGGTGTAATCACGTTCGGTCGTCCCATCACCGTACATCGTGATTGGCTGATTGTGATCGATGAGTTCTGTGAATTTTCGTATGGCAAGGTCCGGTCTTTGCCGGGGGCCGTATACCGTAAAAAATCTGAGACAGGAAATGGGCAGTCCATAAAGGTGATGGTAGTTATAACAGAAAAGCTCTCCGGCGCGTTTTGT
Source organism: Planctomycetota bacterium (assembly GCA_023261485.1). Classification (GTDB taxonomy): domain Bacteria; phylum Planctomycetota; class Brocadiia; order Brocadiales; family Brocadiaceae; genus Wunengus. The sequence continues at coordinate 11,600 of JAHFOY010000075.1, read as the reverse complement.
CGCTGCATAAGGTGATATGGGCTCATTCACCGGATCGTCTTCTGAGAAAGGAACCTTTTTGTTGTTTCCGTAAACCGATGAAGATGAACCAAAGATAAATTGCTTGACCTTGTAAATCCTGGAAAGTTCGAGCATGTTTAGCGTCCCCTTGCAATTGACCTCTTCATACAGCAACGGTCGTTCGATAGAGGGTCTTACGCCCGCGTATGCCGCCAGATGAATGACCTTTTCAACGTGGTGTTTCTCAAATATTTCCCGGCATGCAGACGTCTCACAGATATCGGCCTCATATAATGTCAAATTTGAATCCTGAATGGCCTTCGAAATATTTTCTCTTTTATATGTCGGCAGATAAAAGTCGTTAAAATTATCAATAATAACTACCTTTTTACCCTGTGAGAGCAAACGTTCCACCAGATGAGAACCAATAAAACCTGCGCCACCGGTAACGAGTATTGCCATAAAACAAATTATCCTTTCTGATATTTATCGTATTGTGGTACTTAGGTTTAATATAGCAGAGGAGTTGTCTTAGTCAAGCGAAAAACAACTTTGGCTTGACACGTTCATTTTTTCATTGTACGATTTATCGAATTTGATAATATCCTGCTGCTAAAACACTGCGGTATTAAATTATGTTCCTGGACACCGTCAGTAACGCCTCACGTTGAGCGAAGCCGAATAGTAACTGGATGTATTACCGGTGTAATATACAAAGTATTTATTAAAAGTCTGTAGTGGCAGTTTATGAATTGCCACTACCATAGTTTTCTGAACATTTTATGGATAAAAAAAGGGCTGTACTTGTACTGGAAGACGGGACGACCTTCAAAGGTTACTCTCTCGGTGCTTCCGGAGAAACGATTGGCGAGGTGGTTTTTAATACCAGCCTGATGGGCTACCAGGAAATCCTTACAGACCCGTCGTATAAAGGGCAAATGGTGGTTATGACCTATCCGCTGATTGGTAACTACGGAATCAATGAAAAAGATTACGAATCACGCAAGATGTTTCTGGAGGGCTTTATCGTAAAAGAATGCAGTCCTTTCCCCAGTAACTGGCGTTCGCAGATCGGCATGGACGAATTTCTTAAAAAAAAAGGAATTGTCGGCATTCAGGGGATTGATACACGGGCATTGACGGCACACATACGCGATTGCGGTTCACAGCAAGGAATCATTTCCACCACTGATTTTGATATTTCTAGTCTTACCAGGAAGGTAAAGGCCGCACCTGGTATAAACGGCGTAGACCTTGTAAAAGAGGTAACCTGCAGTGGTTTATATGAGTGGAAAGATGATGATGCAGGTGAGCAGGTCGCTAAAAAATATAAGGTCGTTGTTTACGATTGTGGGGTAAAATATAACATCCTGAGAAAATTGAGCAGCGCCGGTTGCACTGCGATGGTAGTCCCTGCCCAGACACCATTCCAGAAAGTCCTGGATATGAAACCAGACGGTGTTGTAGTCTCCAACGGTCCCGGCGATCCGTCAGCGGTTTCGTATATGGTCGACAATATCAAGGGTTTGCTGGGGAAAAAACCAATCATGGGGATCTGTCTCGGACATCAGTTACTTGCACTTACGCTTGGACTAACGACCTATAAACTTAAATTCGGCCATCATGGGGGAAACCAGCCCGTAATGGATCTTTCTACCAAAAAGGTGGAGATTACCGCGCAGAATCACAACTTTGCCGTATCATCTCCATCAGAAGGAACTATCCACAAAAGCCCGTATGGCAATGTGGAGATTACTCACGTAAATCTCAATGATAAATCGGTAGAGGGTTTGAAATGCCACTCAATGCCTGTATTCTCGGTACAGTATCATCCGGAGGCATCGCCCGGCCCGCATGATGCGAATTATTTGTTTGAGCGGTTTATTGAGATGATGAAATCCCAGAGTTAATGTCATGAATAAGATGTGAGAATAGAGTTTCTTGTGTTAGTTGGGTTTGTCGAGCTATGAAAATTACAAAATTCGAAGACCTTCAATGCTGGCAAGAAGCAAGAATATTAGTAAACATGGTATATGAGGCTATAAGAAATAGTCCAAGTTTTCAAAAAGATTTCCGGTTAAGTAGTCAAATAACCGGGGCAGCAATTTCTTCTATGAGTAACATTGCCGAAGGGTTTTCCCGGCGGTCGAACAAAGAATTTATTCAGTATCTCTTTATATCGAAAAGTTCGGCTACTGAGGTGCAAAGCGAGGCTTATGTGGCATCAGATCAAAAATATGTTTCTCAGGAGATTTTTGAAAAGATTTATAATCAGGCAGAAAAGGTATCTAAACTGGATAGCGGTTTTATAACGTATTTGCTTCAGAACGAAAAGCGATACGGAAATACCAAAAAACTCAGGAAACCCAATTAACCCAAAAGACGCAACTAACTCAACTAACTCAAGAAACTCAAGAAACTCAAGAAACACTTATGCCCAAGCGAACAGATATAGAAAAAATACTAATCATCGGTTCCGGCCCGATTGTCATCGGCCAGGCCTGTGAATTCGACTATTCAGGCACTCAGGCCTGCAAGGCGCTCCGTGAAGAAGGATATAAGGTTGTCCTGGTCAATAGCAATCCCGCCACGATTATGACAGACCCTGAGGTTGCCGATAAGACCTACATCGAACCTATTACCCCTGAAATGGTGGCAAAAATCATTGCAAAGGAACGCCCCCAGGCGTTACTCCCGACCCTTGGCGGGCAGACAGGCTTAAATACAGCCGTTAGTCTTGCAGAAAAGGGGGTACTTAAAGAATACGGCGTGGAACTGATTGGGGCTAAATTAGGGGCAATCAAGAAAGCCGAGGATCGCTCGCTTTTCAAGTCTGCTATGAAAAAGATTGGCATTGCAGTGCCTGAAAGCGGCTATGCCCGTTCATACGACGATGCAATGAAGATTGTCGACGAGATTGGATTCCCTGCAATTATCCGTCCTTCTTTTACCCTCGGTGGTTCCGGTGGGAATGCAGCCTATAATATCGAAGAGTACAAAGAATACATTAAAATTGCCTTAGAGGCGAGCCCGGTTCACGAAGTACTCGTAGAACGCTCAGTCCTGGGATGGAAAGAATACGAACTCGAGGTAATGCGCGACCTGAAGGATAACGTCGTGATTATTTGTTCTATTGAAAATTTCGACCCAATGGGCGTTCATACAGGCGACAGCATCACGGTGGCTCCTGCCCAGACACTTACGGATGTAGAATATCAAATCATGCGGGATGCGGCGATCAGGATTATCAGGGAGATTGGCGTTGAGACGGGCGGCTCGAATATCCAGTTTTCCGTCAATCCTGAAAATGGGGAAATGCTGGCGATTGAGATGAACCCCAGGGTTTCGAGGAGTTCTGCCCTGGCCTCGAAGGCTACAGGATTCCCCATCGCCAAGATTGCCGCAAAGCTTGCGGTGGGTTATACCCTTGACGAAATCTCCAACGACATCACCCGCTATACGCCAGCCTGCTTCGAACCCACGATTGATTACTGTGTTGTAAAAGTGCCGCGATTTAATTTCGAAAAATTTCCGGATACCGACCCGACCCTCACCATCCACATGAAATCTGTCGGGGAGGTCATGGCCATCGGACGCACTTTTAAGGAATCTATCGGAAAGGCTATCCGTTCCTTAGAATCGGGACGATGCGGTTTTGAAACGTTGTGGCCCCCGGGGAGTGACAAGTGGTCAGCCGAACAGCGAACCGAGTTTTTAAGGGGAAAACTCATGATACCGAATCCCGACAGGCTCTGGTACATTGCCGATGCGATGCGATTTGGCCTGAGCCTGGACGATATCTATAAATGGACACATATCGATCACTGGTTTCTTTACAACATCAAAGAAATACTCGACATGGAAGCCGGGATAAAACAAAAATATTCGGAAAGTGGGAGCGAGCGTCCGTTCGCCCTCACATCTCAGGGCGATACCGGCTTTAAGATGGACAGGGAAATGCTAATCGAGGCCAAACAATATGGTTATTCCGATAAATACCTTGCTTCTCTGTGCAATGTTGATGAAAAGACCATACGGAGTCACCGTCAAAAAGAGGCAATCAGACCTGTATTCAAACATGTGGATACCTGTGCTGCTGAATTTAAGGCATTTACACCCTACCTGTATTCCACCTATGAAACCTCATGCGAAGCAGAGCCTACGCAGAAGAAAAAGATTGTCATCCTCGGCAGCGGGCCTAACCGTATCGGACAGGGAATTGAATTCGATTACTGCTGTGTCCATGGAGTCTTTGCATTAAAAGAACTGGGTTATGAAACTATCATGATTAATTGCAATCCGGAGACGGTGAGCACGGATTACGATACCTCGGATCGGCTTTACTTTGAGCCGCTTACCCTGGAAGACGTACTTGAGATTGTTGATAAGGAGAAACCGGAAGGCGTCATTGTTCAGTTTGGAGGACAGACACCGTTAAAACTGGCTGTGCCTTTAGAGAAAGAAGGAGTAAGAATCCTGGGAACTTCCCCTGAGAGTATTGATATTGCCGAGGATCGCGAACGATTTGCCGCACTGATTAATCAATTAAAATTAAGGCAGCCTGATAACGGCTGCGCCCGTTCGGCTGCAGAAGCAAAGGTCATCGCCGGCAAAATAGGTTATCCCGTGCTGCTGCGCCCTTCCTACGTGCTGGGCGGCAGGGCAATGCGCATCGTTTACGACGAAATGGGTGTGGATGATTACATTACCCACGCCGTACAGGTTTCGCCTGAACATCCCGTCTTAATCGACCGATTCCTGGAAGACGCCATTGAAATTGACGTAGACGCAATCTGTGACGGCAAAGAGGTATTTATCGGCGGCATTATGGAACACATTGAGGAAGCCGGCATCCATTCCGGAGACAGCGCCTGTTCGCTGCCGCCTTACTCTATCGGTAATGACATTATAAATGAATTAAAAAAACAAACGCAGATTATGGCGCTTGCATTGAATGTGGTAGGCCTCATTAATATACAATATGCGATTAAAGATAAAACGGTGTATGTGCTGGAGGTCAATCCACGCGCTTCAAGGACGGTGCCTTTTGTCAGCAAGGCAATAGGCATCCCGATGGCAAAGATTGCAGCGAAGGTGATTGCCGGTAAAAAACTCAGCGAATTGAATATATCCATGAACCTGAAATTAAAGCATATTGCGGTAAAAGAGGCCGTCTTTCCCTTTATCAAATTTAAAGGGGTAGACACGGTACTGGGACCGGAAATGAAATCTACAGGAGAGGTCATGGGGCTGGACATGGATTTCGGCCGCGCCTATGCAAAATCGCAAATGGCCGCTGACTGCAGCCTCCCGCTTGCAGGCACCGTTTTTATCAGCGTGAGGGACAGAGACAAGAAGTCCATGATACCCATTGCAAGGAAACTCGTACAGATGGGTTTTAAGGTAGTTGCTACAAAAGGTACGGCAACGGTGCTTTCTGACAGCGCTGTCTCGGTTGCCCCGGTTTTAAAGGCTACCGAAGGACGGCCTAACATTGTTGACCACATCAAAAACAACGAAATCCAGCTCGTCATCAACACCACGGAGGGCAAGGCCGCACAGGAAGCGTCTTATTCCATACGGCGCACGGCGCTGGTGCATCGTGTCCCCTACTTCACAACCGTTGCAGGCGCCGTAGCCGCCACAAAAGCCATCGAGGCGCTCAGAAACGGCAGCCTCGACGTCAAACCCATCCAGGAATACTACCATATATAATTCCTTAGACCAGCTAGCCGCAACCAAATATAAAATGTGTGAAAATGACGTGCGACAGGTGTCGGGTGCTGTTATATCCGTTACCCGACACGCGTTACTCGTCACAATTTTAAAAACTCGCCTGTGGTTTTCGTGTTGCTCAAATAGTCTCTTGTTGCTAAAATATGCATCATTTCAGGCTTTTGTAACAGAATAGTTTTTATAACATCTCAAATTCCGCTTTTTATAGGGCTTTGATGCTTATCTTAACAGTGCCCAACTTTAGACACTCTTCCAACTCATTCGCGCCGGGATTATTTAAGATTATTTCCACCGGCTGTAATTTCACATGGATTACATTTACCTGTAGAAGATTGATATGCGGATAGGCAAAAAATTACTCCTGAGTTTTTTATTTATTACTCTCATGGTTGGAGTTGTTGGCTATTTCTCTATTTCCATAAGTAAGAAAACATTACAAAAAACTCTTGGGAAGGAAGCTTTGCATTTGGCTATTTCTTCAATGAGGGAAATAGATGAAGAGGTTTACGATAGAATTGAGGAATTATCAGCCTTTGCGAATAACCTATCACTGGCGGAATACTGCATAGCTTCAAATAGTAAATTCGACAAAATAACCGGTGTCAAAAACCTTATAGATACAGTAGACAAAGATTGGCAAGGGGGAAAAGACGCACCGTTCATTCAAAGTATCTTGAGTAATAAATTATCCAAAAGACTTGCCAATTATCATGAGTTTTATATGCAAAAGTATGGCTATGCGGTTTTTAGTGAAATATACGTGACTAATAAATACGGAGTCGTTATTGGGGCAACAAACAGAACCAGCGATTATTTACAGGCAGATGAAGATTGGTATAAGAAAGCAATAGCAGAAAAGGCATTTTGGGTTGGCGATGTTGAATATGATGCGAGTTCTAACGCCATTACTTTTGATATCGTTATTAATTTATATGATAAGAACGGAAATTTCGTTGGGATTTTGAAGGCTCCTTTGAATACAGAAGACGTAAGAAAGAGCGTTGAACATATCTATTCCGAGTCAGAATATAAAAGTGTTTCACCCCATCTGGTAGATAAAAACGGCAGGGTAATATTTAACAAACTTAACCCGGAATTAAAGCAACTAGGAAGGGATGTAAAACTCGAAGAATATGGTGAGAATATATCTTTCCGTGAGCCTGTTGCTGAAGTACTTAAAGGAAATAACGGTTTTCTGTCAAACAGAACGGGGAATAAGGAGCTATTGACGGTTTTTAGTCATTCGAGTCCGCTTCGTGATTTTAAAGGGCTTGGATGGTCGCTCATAATAGATTACGAGGCGGAAGAAGTCTTCCGTTCCATTGTCAGATTAAGAAATATTTTAATCATCGTTTTCGTAACTTTGATAGCTATTGCATCTCTTGCCGGACGTTTCATTGCCCGCTCCATTTCCAGGCCGCTAATACAGCTAAAAGACGCAAGTATTGATTTTGGAAAAGGCAATTTAAGCGCCAGAGTGGATATTCATTCGAAAGACGAGATCGGCCAGTTGTCCGCCGCCTTTAATAAAATGGCTGCTGATCTGAAAGAAAAAGATGACCGCTTGCAGGCGTATAGCCAGGAGCTTGATGCAAAAGTGAGAGAGCGTACGCAAGAGCTAAGAAATTCGAATGAGCAGCTCTGTGAGTCTGTAAATAAATACAGAACGCTTGTCGAGCAAATCCCCGCCATTGTTTACATTGCCTCCCTGGATGAAAGGGGCAGCACTCTTTACATCAGTCCGCAAATCAAGTCAATGACGGGGTTCTCGCCGGAGGAGTGGCTGGCTGATCCGGCGTTGTGGTCTAAACAGATTCACCCTGACGACCGCAAGCGGGTACTGGCTGAATATAAATCAAGCTTTGGGAAGGGACAGCCATTTCGCTCTGAATATCGCTGGTTTACCCGTGATGGCAAGACATTATGGTGCTATGATGACGCAGCAATCGTGAAAGACGGCAACGGCAAACCTCTTTTTTATCAAGGCGTCGTCTTCGACATTACCGAGCACAAACTTGCAAATGAAGAAATGTATCTCATGCAAACATTGACTCTGGCAATCAGCGCATCTGCGAATTTGCGCGATGCGCTGCTCGTCACATTGCAAAAGATATGCAACCTTTCAGGCTGGGTTTATGGAGAGGCGTGGTTGCCGAATCCGGATGGCACGTTCCTGGAACGCAATCATAATTTTTACAGCAGCCTTGATAATTGTAAAATATTTACCGGGCGGAGCGGAGAGATAACATTTCCTCCGGGCGAAGGACTCCCTGGTCGTGCGTGGTCTACAAAACAACCTGTATGGGTGGAAGATGTCACCCTCGACCAGAATTACCTGCGCGCACCAATTGCAAACGAAGCAGGATTGAAAACCGGAGTTGCCTTTCCCGTCATTACTGACAACGACGTAATTGCGATTATAGTATTCTATCATAGAACGGTGGAAAAAAGGAATGAACGGCTTGTCAAACTCATCTTAACCGTACTGTCACATATAGGTTCGATCATCAAGCGTAAGCAATCTGAAGACTCACTGAGACGAAACGAGGCAAGGCTTGCAAATGCCCAGCAAATTGCCCATCTGGGAAATTGGGAGTGGGACATCCGGAAAAACAAGGTATGGTGGTCGGATGAGACCTATCGTATCTTCGATTTAACCCCAAGTGCGTTTGGTAGTACACAAGAGGCATTCCTGAATGCAGTTCATCCGGACGACAGGGAATTTGTAACAGAATCAGTTGACAAGGCTTTAAATGGACAGACTCCCTATAATAATGAATATCGTATCGTCAGGCCAGACGGTTCGGTGCGTATTGCCCACTCGCAGGGAGAAGTTGTTTATGACGGTACAGGCAGGCCAATTCAAATGAAAGGCACGGTTCAGGATATTACCGAACGTAAACAAACGGAGGAAGCACTGAAAGAGCAATATTTCTTAGGAACTTTGGGTGCAAATATAGGCTTCGCTCTGATACAACCAGGCACATTGAGGGATATATTACAAAATTGCGCTGAATCTTTGGTCAGAAACCTTAATGTGGCTTTTGCACGTATATGGACGCTTAACAGGAAGGAAAACGTGCTGGAATTACAGAGCAGCGCAGGGCTATATACACACATCGATGGCTCTCACAGCCGTGTGCCCGTTGGCAAGCTTAAGATTGGCCTTATTGCTCAGGAACGGAAACCACTCCTGACAAATTCAGTGATCGGTGATTCCAGAGTAAACGATCAGGAATGGGCGAAGAGAATGGGAATGACGGCCTTTGCCGGCTATCCCCTGATAATCGAAGGCCGTCTGGTGGGTGTCATGGCAATGTTTGCCCAAAAACCGCTAACGGAAATTACCCTTAAGGCCTTGGGATCGGTGTCAAACTCAATCGCGCTGGGCATCGAACATAAGCGGATGGAAGATCAGCTTCAGAAACTGTCCAGTGCCGTTGAACAAAGCTCAACCACAATAGTTATTACCGATACAAAAGGCAACATACAATATGTCAATCCAAAGTTTACACAATTGACAGGTTATACCTCAGAAGAGGCTATCGGGCAAAACCCGTGCATCCTAAAATCAGGTAAAACACCGCCGGAGGTTTACAAACAATTATGGGATGCGATCACTGCCGGCGGCGAATGGCAGGGAGAATTTTGCAACAGGAAAAAGAATGGGGAATTCTATTGGGAACTTGCCCACATCTCGTCGTTAAGAAACAGCGAAGGCGCCATTACCGGTTTCATTGCATTTAAAGACGATATCACCGAACGTAAACGAATAGAGGCGGAGCGGGAAAAGCTGAGGGAACAACTTTTCCGCAGCCAGAATTTGGCTTCCGTTGGGAAGCTGGCGGGAGGCGTTGCTCATAACTTCAACAACCTGCTCACGGTAATCATGGGATATGCAAGCATATTGAAAACGGAGATGAAGAAAGATGATACGTTCGGTGAGTATGTGCAAAAAATCCTGAAATCATCAGAAACGGCCGCCCATTTAGTCCAGGGACTCCTTGCTTTCAGCAGAAAACAACCAGCCAATCCGCAGCCGGTAAATCTGAAGGGGATTATCAGAGAGACCGAATATTTGCTGTTGAAGCTTATTCGGGAAGACATAAGACTCAAAACGGCGCTTACCGAAAAGGAGTGTATGGTAATGGCAGACGTCGGGCAGCTAGAGCAGGTTTTGATGAACCTTGCCACAAACGCAAGGGATGCCATGCCTGAAGGAGGTAATCTGTCGATAAGCACGGAGGTTTTTGATATGGACGATGCATTCATAAGTGCGCACGGCTATGGCGAAAAAGGGAGATATGCCCTTATGTCTTTTTCCGATACCGGCGTGGGTATGGACGAAAATACCAAGATGAGGATATTTGAGCCGTTTTTTACTACCAAGGAGGTTGGAAAAGGCACGGGGCTTGGACTTGCCAGTGTGTATGGAATAGTGAAGCAATACCGGGGATACATAGACGTTGATAGCGCACCGGACAAAGGCGCAACCTTCAGGATATATCTGCCGCTTATAGAATCAGAGGTTTCCGGAGAAAAAGCAGAAATAGTGCCTGTGCCGAAAGGCGGCACAGAGACGATATTGATAGCGGAGGACGAGGAAGATGTGAGGAGTTTGATGAAAATGGTACTCGAAACAAACGGCTATAAGGTGATAGAAGCGGAAGACGGAGAGCATGCAATTAATACATTTTTACAAGACAAAGACAATATCACACTGCTGGTCTTTGATGTGGTCATGCCAAAGAAAAACGGCAAAGAGGCGTACGAAGCGATAAAGAAGATAAAACCCGGCATGAAAGTGCTTTTTATGAGCGGATATGGTGACGATGTTATCAGCACATCAGATATCCACAAAAGCGGATTTAACTATATTACGAAACCTGTTTCACCAATGGATCTGTTGAAAAAGGTGAGAGAAGTATTGGATAAATAAATTTCAGATTAGTTTTTTGAAAAATATCCAATTTCAATCTTTTTAACTACGGCGTTTGTGATTTGAATAACCCCGTAGGGGTAACATATTAATAGAAGACATTATCTCCTGCCCCGTAAGAGCTCCTTTAGGAGCGATATATGGCAAATACGTATACACAGATATACATACAGATTGTTTTTGCAGTCCAGGGAAGACATAATCTTGTCAGGAATGAATGGAGAGAAGATGCGTAATATCTTATTTCTATTAATATTTTACTCCTAACGGAGTTAAGGAAATATAAAATACTTTTTACACTAAACTATTATATGAAGTAAAACATCATGGATTACATCCCAAACACAGACCGCGACAAGGAAATAATGTTAAAGGAGATGGGCATACCCTCTTTTGAAGCGATTCTTGAGGATATCCCGGAATCATTGCGAAAATTCTCCCTCTCGTTGCCAAAAGGTCTTTCCGAACCGGAAGTATCAAAAATTTTAAAAGAACTCAGTGAGAAAAACACCCATACGGATAAATGTATTTCATTTCTGGGCGCAGGCGCTTATGAACATTACATCCCGACTGTTATAGACCATCTGGCATCGAGGAGTGAATTTTATACCTGCTACACCCCTTACCAGCCAGAAGTAAGCCAGGGCACGCTTCAGGCAATCTTCGAATTCCAAACATTAATGTGTGAACTCACCGGCATGGATGTAGCCAATGCCTCCATGTATGACGGCTCTACCGCCCTGACTGAAGCAGCACTCTTAGCCATACGTTTGAAGGAAAGGAACAAGGTCGTTTGCTCGCGGGCAATCCACCCGGAATACCGTCAGGTGCTCAAGGGCTATTTAAAAGGTCTTCGGACGGAAATCGTTGAAATAGGCACGCCTGAAGGAATAACGGACGTCAACCAATTAGAAAAGGTTTTAGG
>JAHFOY010000195.1 GCA_023261485.1 Planctomycetota bacterium | reverse complement strand
AATCTTCCACCACAGGCAAGGTCATGTTTGGACCGCTTGATGACGTTATATATAAAAATATGCAGGCATCCTACACCCCGCAATTTAAAAAGAGTGAGGTATGTTCGCCTTGCCATCAGGATGCCAGAAAGCTCTATTTACAACCTGTGGATGAGAATGACCAGCCGACGGGCGAAACAATAGAACGCATCCTCTGGAGCGAGGATACCTATCGGGAATGGCGTTTTAGCGGATACAGCGGACTTGAAGATGATTACCCTGTGAGTAACTATGCAGGGAAGGTATTGCAATGCCAGGACTGCCACATGAAAGACCCACCTGAAGACACAACGACAGGTAAATCAATTGCGGATTATGAGGAGATTACTGATCCATTTTACATGATTTCAAAAGACAAAAGGAAGTACGCAACCAAAAGGGATTCCAGGACTGTTTACCCCCATCGTTTTGAAGGCACCAATCAGAATTTGTCACCGGGAGAAAAAAAGAGGTATCTGGAGTGGGCGGTAGACCTGGCAGTTGACAATACCAAAGTAGAAAACGGTGTCTTGAGCTTTGATGTGAACGTTACGAATTCACATACGGGTCATTCCTATCCATCCGGTGTAACACAGCGAAACGTTGTTCTTCTCATTGAAGCCACTCAGTCGGGGACTACCCTTACCCAGCTCAACGACCAGACCATAGACAAACCCGGTGGAAATTTTCCCGATGGTTATTACGAAGGCAAAGGGGATTATGCGGGAAAACCGGGAAAGATTTTCATGAAACACAATAAAATGTTAGTGGATAATGAAAGCTTGGATCCGTTTTTTAATGATATTTTATACGCATTTGCCGTCGAAGAGTTGTATGATACGAGGATTAAAGCAAACCAGACGGACACGAGTAAATATGAATTTCAAACAATAGACAACAATGAAATTACAATTACCGCCAGGCTTATCTATCGTTTCCTTCCAAAAGGCACTCTGGAATTTGCGGCAAATAATGGATACGTTATTTCCCTTGACGAAAATGACTACGAATCACACAAGGTAGAAGTAGCTTTAACGCCTTGAATGAATTCTCAGTAGGTTTGAAAAAAAGGAAATTAACCATGTAGCCTTTGTCGGGTATGAAGAATTATTGCACTCAAGAAGATTGACCTGATCATCTGATTTCACACATTTATTTGAAACGTGTGTATCTCAAAGTGATTGAACAAAGTGTTTGTAAAAGACTAAATTTTTTGTTAATATTTTTACCTTTATGAATCGAAAAGGATTATCAAATACAGGATATATTGTTATAATATCGCTACTCTTTGTTCTGTTTACTGCTATGTTTACTGGGTGCGCTACTCAGGGCTTCAAACCCAGAAATATGGCGGGTGTTTCCCGGTATTTTGACGCAGATAAAGACACCGTGTGGAATGCTGTAATTCAATCGGCAGAAGGGATTCCGATTGAAATGAAGGACGGGGAGAAGGGGGTTTTGAGAACCCGGTGGATTAAGGGCTGGTCTGCGGATAAAACCACGGGACTGCTGCTGGAGGGCCACTGGCAGGAGCGTTACCGTCTCCTAATCAAGGTGAATGATGAGCAGGGGAAAACTTATGTTTCTGTAAATGCCCAGGTCGAAACCAAACCGCCTGGCGGAAGTCAGGCGTATCGGTGGAACCGTATTCCGTCAGACGGCGCAATTGAGCAAGAATTTTTGCAGAAAGTGGAAAATATGCTCGGCGAAAAGCTGAGATGAGTATTTTTTTTCTTGATATACAGAATTCCAAACTATTAGTTCCTCCCCCTTGATGGGGGAGGTCAGGTGGGGGTGAAGTGGAAAGAATAATCACCCTCCCTTAATCCCTCCCATCAAAGGAGGGATAATTTGTATTTTTGCGTAGCCGAAAACCTAATTTCTTATGACAATAAAACACATATTAATCACGTCTTTACTACTCCCTCTGTTGATCGTATCCAGTGCATTCATTCCGGATACGGCAAAAGCCCAAACGGAGACAGAGCCGGCGGATAATTTTCAACTCCAGACTTACCTGACAGAAGAGCAGGCGCTTGCCCTTGTCTTTCCTGAGTGTAATGAGATTATTACTGACGAATTTATAATGACCCCTGAGGAAAAAAGCAGCCTTGAAAAACTGTTGAGCAGGAGGCTGTATGAAGATGGATTTAGGACTTATATAGGAAAGAAGGATGGCTATATTCAGGGATATGCAATTATTACGGAGGAGATCGGGAAGTTCCATCCGTTTACCTTTGTTGTTGGCGTGGGCACGGATGGAAAAATTAGTAATGTGGCCATCCTGGTTTACCGTGAAAGCCGCGGTGGAGAGATTGCCAAAAAGCGTTTTCTCTATCAGTTCATGGGGAAATCCTTCAAAAATCCGATCAGGATTAATAAAGATATTATCAACATTACCGGGGCCACCATGTCCGTGCAGTGTATGTGCGCAGGTGTAAGAAAGGTAATTGCTGTTATTAATGAATATTACATCAGTGGTAAAAGGAATGTGAGAGACCTCAAGGTGGCAAATAGCCATGTGGTAACGCAAGTAAAAGAAAAGGCCGTTGAAGAAACAAACAAATCTCAAAATACAAAGAGTAAAGAAAATACCCCCACTTTGTCCCCTTCTTCGCAAGGGGGGGATAGGGGGGGTAAAGAACCTATTTCTGAACTAAAACTTATCAAGCAAACTCGTATGATAATGGGTACCTTCGCCGAGGTATCCCTATATTCTAATGATGAGAAAACCGCAGGCAAGGCTATCGAAGAGTCACTGGATGAAATGGAACGTATGGACAGCATTATGAGCAATTACAAAAAAGAAAGTGAACTTTCCCGGTTAAACAAAAACGCCGTAAAATCGCCTGTTCCATGCAATGGGGAACTCCTTGATGTAATTGAGCGATCACAATATTACAGTGAATTGAGCAGTGGCGCCTTTGATATCACCGTTTCACCTGTCGTTGCGCTCTGGGGATTTTTTAGTGAAAAAGGGCACGTCCCGCCTGATAAAGAAATTGAAAAGCTGTTACCCGCCGTCTCGTATAAGAACGTTGTAATAAATAAAAGTAACGATCCTAAAAAACCAGCGACAATTTTTTTTAAAAATACACAGACCCAAATCGAACTGGGTGCCATAGGGAAGGGATATGCAGTAGATAAGGCATTGGAAATTATCAGGAAATTTGGTATCAATAATGGTTGCATCAATCTCGGTGGAAATATCTACGTGCTGGGCATGCCTCCTGGAAAAAATGCGTGGAGGATTGGCGTACAGCACCCGCGGAATAGGGATGAAATTCTGGGATATCTTGAGCTTAAAAATGAAGCTACGGCCACATCGGGAGATTACGAACGCTTTTTTGAGTTCAAAGGGAAACGGTATTCCCATATCATAAATCCGCAGACGGGAAGGCCGGTAAGCGGTACTATCGCTACGACGATTGTAGCTCCCACAGGCACGGAGGTTGATGCGCTGTCAACCAGCGTCTTTGTTTTGGGCCATGAAAAGGGCATGGAGCTTGTCAAAAGGATTCCCAATGTTGAAGCCATGATTGCGTA
>JAHFOY010000194.1 GCA_023261485.1 Planctomycetota bacterium | reverse complement strand
TGGAGCCGAAATGGTGCGCCCATTGGTAAGGTCTGCTGTTATAGAGTCGTCCGTGACGACGATATTTTGTGCTCTGACAACTTGCTTTATTATCATCACGCTCAGCGTGAATATGAGGCGGTTCATCGCGATCGCCTGCATAAAAGAAGAATCTATAAGAGCCGATTCGTAGTATTGTAGGCATTGTTCAAAGTTTTTTCTTTGCGTCTTTGCGGTGAGTTGAACTGATACCATTATCTTTTGTATTTATACAATAAGTGAGCTGTCTTTTCAAGCAGGATAAGTTTGTATTGTCGGGTTTTGCCGGTTCAATCGTCCCCGATTGAACCGAAATGTTTTGGTTCAGGCTGCAAGCCGTGAACCAGCACAAGAATTGGCGAAACTTGAATTCAAAAAGAAAAATACTCAATTTTAACCATTTTCAGGCCTGAAAGGCCGTTAGAATATAGCAGGGGGCAAAGCCCTCTGAAAAGAAATAATGAGATTTTAGTATACCTCCATCATCCACGGGATGTCTTCGCTGGCGAAGCGGATGGTGGATTCCATCATGTAGTTGTATTCCGTCCTGAACTGCTCAAAATGCGCCTGTTCCATATCTGCAAGCGCCTTGAAGATCTTCCGGTCATTCTCATCGGTTGAAGATTCTAATGCCTTTTTATAGAATTCGTAAGCCCTGCGTTCCGTGTCCATAATAACCTTGATGGCCTCACCGAAAGTCGCTGCTTTAGGCGGCGTTTCAGGTCTGACGATCTTGCTTTCTTTTGCTTCTTGCATGAAGGGGGGCTTCTTAAATTTCTCCTGATAATAAGAGACGAGGGAGTCGTAATGTCTCATCTCTATAGCTGCCATGACCTCAAATTTCAGGCGAGCGCCCTTATCTTCCATCTGGAGCGCCAGGTTGGAATAAAACCGGCTTGCCTTCAGCTCTTCTGAAATAGCCGTTTCAAAGACACTTTTACTATCGTTTGACATATAATATCTGTTTTTATTTACCTGTGACGTTGTCTGCCAGGAGCGTTGTTATTACGCGGTGAACTATTACTTTTCTCTTGCCTGTTGCAGCGTTTCCAGCACCTTCTTTAAGACCTCTTTTTGTTTTTTCAGTATTTCTCTGAAATCCAAACTGTCCGTATCAGTGATTTCCATGCGGAGATCGGAGAGGTCGTTTTCCAGAACGTCAATCAGCAGTTCTTTTTCCTCTTTTGTAAGTTCCAGGTGAATCATGGCTGCACCTCCTTTACAAGTTTACTTTCTCTCGACAGAAAACGTGATTACTTTTGGTTTTACCAATTGCTCAAAATCCTTGTATGCCAGCTTGACCAGTTCTCTATGGGAACCGGCATTGAATGCAATTTCCCTGTCTTCGGTCAGGGTTTTTGCTACAAAAACCTCCATTCCGTAAAGATTGCCAAATGGCGGCATGGCGCCAACTTCACATTCAGGGAATATATCTTTGAATTCCTTCTCACTGGCAATTTCAATCTTGCTCGAGCCTGTGACCTTCTTTAAAAGATCAAAATCTACTTTAGAGGAAGCCGGAAGGACGGCCATTGCCATTTTCCCATCCATTTTTACCACGACCGTCTTGGCTAGTTCTTTCCCGGGAATATGGGCAGATGTTGCCGTTTCCTGGGCCGTGAAGGCACGGGAGTGACTGATGGTGACGTACTTAATATTGTGGCTATCCAGAAATTCTTTTAGTCTTTTTGCCGGCATAAAGGCCTCCCTTTCTGATTACGTAAATTTATGTTCAGGAATTTCAAATAATAATTCCTCCCCCTAGATGGGGGAGGTTAGGTGGGGGTGAAGGAAAAAGACTAATCACCCTCCTCTAACCCCTCCCATCAAGGGAGGGGTTGTTTGTAATTTGTGTTGCTGAAGGCCTAATTTTATACTAAGGCATTCTCAAGATCGTCTATTAAGTCATCGACATTTTCAATGCCAACAGAGACCCTAATTAGCTCATCTGATATTCCTATTTTATCTCTGACTTCCTTTGGCAGAGACGCATGCGTCATTATCGCCGGATGTTCTATGAGCGACTCCACACCGCCGAGACTCTCTGCTAAGGAGAATATCTTTACCCGTTCAAGAAATTTTCGGGCTGCATCCAGTCCTCCCTTGATGAAAAAGGTTATTATTCCCCCAAATCCAGACATCTGTTTCCGTGCAAGCTCGTGTTGTGGATGTGAACTGAGTCCCGGATAAATGACTCTTCTGACTTTGGGATGATTCTCCAGAAATTGTGCGATCTTTAAAGCATTTTCCTCGTGTCTTTCCATTCTGACGGCAAGTGTTTTGATGCCGCGGAGCACCAGGAAGCAGTCAAAGGGGCTCGGCACTGCGCCTACTGCGTTTTGAAGAAACTGGAGTTTGTCGTACAATTCCCGATCATTCGTTACAAGAGCTCCGCCGACAACATCACTGTGCCCGTTGAGATACTTGGTGGTACTGTGCATAACTATATCTGCTCCGAGTTTTAAAGGTTTCTGGAAGAATGGGGTTGCAAAGGTGTTATCGACAACAACTAATATATTATGCTTTTTTGCGATAGTGGCAATTGCTTCGATATCAATGAGTTTAAGAAGCGGATTCGATGGGCTTTCCAGCCATACGAGTTTTGTATTGTTTTTTCTATATTTTTCTAAGGATTGGGTGTTGGTTAAATCTATGAAATCGAATTCGAGGTTAAATTTTTTTAGTACCTTGTCGAAGAGTCGAAACGTCCCGCCATAGACGTCGTCACTGCAGATGATATGGTCACCCACACTCAGCATATGGGTAATTGCGGTAATAGCGGACATGCCTGATGAGAATGCAAGCCCATAATTTCCTTCTTCCAGAGAGGCGATATTTTTTTCCAGCGCCGTTCGGGTGGGATTGTGCGTTCTTGAGTAGTCGTATCCTTTGTGTTTACCGGGAGATTCCTGGACATACGTGCTCGTCTGAAATATCGGCGTCATGATAGCGCCCGTACCGGAGTCAGGCTCGCATCCTGCATGAATGGCCCGTGTTTCAAATCGTTGTTCCATATTGTTCCTCTTTACCCAGAAAACCATTTGCCCTCATCCATTCGTCATTGTACATCTTGCTGAGGTATCTGCTGCCGGAATCCGGAAGGATCACTACGATGTTCTTATTTTCTTTTATTTCCTTTGCAACCTCAAGCGCCGCCCAAATCGCGCTGCCGCTCGATCCTCCCGCAAAAATTCCTTCCTCTCTTGCCAGTCTCCTTGCCATCAGAAATGATTCCTTATCATGTACCTGAACAATGTCGTCAATGAGGTTAAAATCAACGGCCTTTACAAGGTAATCTTCTCCAATTCCCTCCACCTTGTAAACGTGTGGCTTTATAAGCTTCCCGGTCTTGAAATAATCATAAAAAACTGAGCCTTCGGGGTCAACTGCAATTATCTTTATTTCAGGGTTCTGTTCCTTGAGATATTTCCCAGCTCCGCTCATGGTGCCGCCAGTACCTATTCCGGCAACAAAATAATCTACGTTTCCTCCCGTCTGTTTCCATATCTCAGGCCCAGTGGTGTAGTAATGGGAATCAATATTCCTGGGGTTGTTGTACTGGTC
>JAHFOY010000074.1 GCA_023261485.1 Planctomycetota bacterium | reverse complement strand
TACCCGTAAGATTTTAATAAGCTTTGCCAGTTCATCGTCGTTGGTTGTTACAAGGCCCCCGTCACCATAACCGCCAAGATTTTTTGTGGGATAAAACGACAAACAACCGATATTCCCCATAGCGCCGGCATTTTTTCCTTTATAAACCGCCCCGATTGCCTGTGCAGCGTCTTCAATAACCATTAATTCATTGGCGCGCGCAATCTCAAGGATAGCGTCCATATCGGCGCACTGGCCATACAAATGAACCGGTAAAATCGCCTTTGTTTTTTTGCTTACCGCTGATGCAATCTTGCTTACATCGATATTGTAAGCAGAAGGGTCTATATCCACAAATACAGGTACTGCACCCAAACGGGCAATCGAGCCTGCCGTTGCAAAGAAAGTGAATGGTGTTGTAATTACCTCGTCACCGTTTTTAATGCCACATGCCATTAAGGCCAATAAGATCGCATCCGTACCTGAAGACACCCCTATGGCGTGCCTCACACAACAATATTTTGATATGCTGTGCTCAAATGATTCAACAAATGGACCCAGGACAAAGGACTGACTGTCTATTACCTCCAAAACGGCCCTATTTATTTCATCCCGAATACTTTCATACTGCCGCCTCAAATCCAGAGAAGTTATTTTCATTTATGAAATGGTAGGTATCGTGTAACCAGTTATATTTTAGTTCGTAAGTTTGCTAAGCTCTTATATTTGCATTATTCGGCGACATTATAGTAAGAGAACTGGATTTTGTCAATGAAAAAAGGGGTCTGAGACATCATAACGCAGCATAGCTGCAGCCAGAGTGAATAAAGGTGACGTGTGGCAAGTGGCGGGTGACGTTTTTTTGTCGTCACACGACACCTGACACTCGTCACTTAAAAAACTTGCTAAAACTTGTCCTCATGAAAATGGGGAAAAGAAGTTTTTACATAGTAATACTATAACGTACGACAAACATTAGTCTTGATTTCAATTCAGTCTTTCATGTAAAATTTGAACCACAGATAACAACCACGCCCCTATAGCTCAACTGAATAGAGCGTTGGCCTCCGAAGCCAAAGGTTGCAGGTTTGAATCCTGCTGGGGGCGCTTATATTATATACTGCCTTATAAGGAGGTCGTGACTGATTTACGACCAACGTCAGAAAAGCTCATCTGATAAACATGCTATGAACGACACAACACAACTCGTTGCCTTTACCCTTGACGACCGCAGATTTGCGCTGCCACTTTCACAGGTGGAAAGGATTGTCAATGTAGTTGAAATTACTCCATTGCCGAAAGCGCCTGAGATCGTTACCGGTGTTGTAAACATACAGGGACGGATTATCCCTGTAGTCGATATTCGCAAACGGTTTCGCCTCCCAAAGAGGGAAATAAACCTGAACGACAAGCTCATTCTGTCGCAAACATCAAAAAGGCCTGTTGGAATTAAGGTTGACTCGGTCGTCGGTGTTATTGAATGCCCCGAGCAGGAAGTAATCATTCCGGAAAAGATTCTGCCGGGCATCGGGTACGTTGAAGGTGTGGTGAAACTCGAAGATGGGTTAACCCTTATTCACAACATCGACAGCTTTTTATCCCTTGAAGAAGAAAAAACGCTGGATGAGGCGATTAAGAAAATATAAAATAAATATAAATGACCAACGCCATTTCAAAACAACTCCTTTCCCAACTCAGCGAATTGATTACCCCTTTGATGGGTTTGCATTTTCCGGAAACCCGCTGGGGCGACCTTGAGCGTGGAATTATCCCTGCAGCCCGTGAATTTGGCTTTACTGACATAGAAGCATTCATCAAATGGCTTAGGTCAGCTCCGTTGACAAAGAACCATGTAGAGGTTTTGGCAAGCTATCTTACGGTTGGAGAAACCTATTTTTTCCGGGAAAAAGAAAGTTTTCAGGTCATTGAAGACCATATCCTTCCGGAACTGATCCGATCCGGACGGGAAGGCGAGAAGCGGCTAAGGATATGGAGTGCAGGCTGCAGCACCGGTGAGGAACCTTACTCAATCGCTATTTTACTGAGCAGAATGATTTCGGATTTGAAGGATTGGAATATTACCCTAGTGGCTACAGACATTAATCTCCGTTCCCTGAAAAAGGCCTCCGAGGGGCAGTATTCCGAATGGTCTTTCCGTAACGCCCCCTCATGGATTAAAGAAAGCTATTTTAAAAGAATAGAGAACGGGCATTATGAGATTATCCCCGCCATCAGGAAAATGGTAACATTTCAATATCTCAATCTGGCCGAAGACGTGTACCCATCGCTTTTGAACAATACCAATGCCATGGACGTAATATTCTGCCGTAACGTCCTTATGTATTTTTCTCCAGAGCAGGCGAAAAAGGTTGTTCATGGATTTCATAACTCTTTGCTGAATGACGGATGGCTGCTGGTTAGCCCAACAGAGGCATTCAAACACATTACAGATTATTTTACTACCGCCAATTTCTCCGGCACAACCCTGTACAGGAAGAGCGGCAAAAAATCCTCAATCATAGAAAAAGGCTGTCTTCCGGAGATTCCCTCTTATATGCCGTCTGAGGAATCAAAAATGGGGGCTTACCAGCCATTGGCATTTATTCCCGAACCATCAACACCCGCTGTTAGTCTTGCATATTTACCTGCCCGGAAGGTTGAAAAACAAAAAGAACCACAACCAGACCCATACAGGGAAGCATCATTGTTGTTTAAGTACGGTTTCTATGCGGAAGCGATGGAAAAACTTATCGGAACGTCTTCGGATGGGCAAGGTAAAAATCTTGCCCTCCTGGCGCGAACATGCGCCAATCAGGGCAACCTCGATGACGCACAGAAATGGTGTGAAAAGGCAATTGCCGCTGATAAACTCAACCCAGGCTATTATCATCTTCTTGCCACAATCCTTCAGGAGTGTGGCCGGATTGAAAATGCGGTTACTGCGCTAAAGAAGGCGCTATACCTCGACCACAACTTTGTACTTGCTTATTTTGCCCTGGGCAATCTCATGCAGAGGCAGGGAGAATCCGAAATGTCCCGAAAGTACCTGAAAAATGCCCTGGAACTTGTCTCTTTGTATAAACCCGAAGAAGTCCTCCCTGAATCGGAAGGCATAACCGCGGGCAGGCTTTCTGAAATTTTGGAGGCAATGATTCACTGATGCATGACAAAAAAAAGGAACTCCAAAAACAGGATACAAAAGTAATCGACTGGAATGAAATCCACCGCCGTATCGAGGCTTCCCAGTCCGCGTTCGATCAGGGTTTGCAACTAACACATGACGAGAAGAACAAAATCCTCAAGGCGCGGGCAAAGACGCTCGCCACTGAACCTGAAAAAAAGGCAAAGGAGGAAGAGTTTCTTCAGGTCGTAGAGTTCCTCCTGGCCCATGAAAAATACGCCGTTGCATCTGCGCATGTGCGTGAAATATATCCCCTGAAAGAATTCACGCCCATTCCCTGTACGCCGCCGTTTGTCCTTGGCATAATAAATGTGCGCGGGCAGATTCTTTCTGTCATAGACATCAAAAAATTCTTTGACCTTCCGGAAAAAGGACTGGCCGATCTCAATAAAGTAATTATCCTCCATTCTGAAAACATGGAATTTGGTATTCTGGCGGATGTTATTATAGGCGCCCGCAATATCTCAGTGAGCGCTTTGCAGACATCGCTTCCCACGTTGACGGGTATTCGGGAAGAGTATCTAAAGGGTATTACAGAGGAACGGACGGTAATCCTGGATGCGGAGAAACTATTATCAGATAAATCAATTGTCGTCCACGAATTGGTAGAAATGTAATTAAGGAGAACAAAATGGCAAATTTTATCAGCAAGAGTTTAAAAGGCAAATTGATCCTGTTGTTATTGGCTGTTTCACTCGTGCCCATTGCGATTATAGGGTATATGAGTTACCTCTCCGGCAAGACAACAATACAGAGACAATTCCTGGATAGTCTTACAACTATCGTAGAATCAAAGGAAACTGCAATTACTCTCTATTTGAAATCAAAAACAGGAAAAGTATTGGATTTCAGTTCGGATGGTTTAATACGTGACAGCCTTGAAAAGATAAACCAAAAAAGTCCGGACACAAAGCGTTTATCCGAAGACCTGAACAAACATATCCTGGAAAACAAGAAACCCCTTGATCCGGATTGTTATGACATATCTATTCTTAATCTCGATGGTAAGGTAGTGACCTCTACCGATAAGGATAAGATCGGCAGTGATAAATCGAATGATGATTACTTTATCGAAGGTAAAAAGGACATCCACGTTAAATCTGTCCATCACTCTGAAACTACGGGTAAGGATTTTATTGCAGTCTCAGTTCCAATTCTTTCGATGACGACAAAAGAATTGATAGGCGTTATTGTCAACCGTTATGAAATAAAAGCACTGAATGAGATTACCACTAACAGAAAAGGAATGGGTCAGACGGGAGAGGTCTACATTGTTGATAAAGACGGCTATATGATCACCGAATCGAGATTTATCGGTGACGCAACGTTAAAACAAAAAGTAGATACAGAACCTATAAAACTGTTTCACAATCAGAAAAAGAGCACAACCGGTATTTATCCGGATTACAGAGGTATACCCGTGGTTGGAGCTTCTGCGGGTAATGAACTTGATAAGGCATTTGGATTGGGTTGGACTGTTCTGGCAGAGATTGACGTTGCTGAAGCGTTTGCACCGGTAAAAACCGTAGGATTGAGGATTATATGGACCGGTTTAGTCGTGGGCCTTTTTGTGGCGCTTATTGCGTATTTTTCAGCAAGGCAGATTGCCGGCCCTGTCAGGAGGATATCCGAACAACTTGTCAGGGTCAGCAGTGGAGACCTATCCATAAATGTACCTATTCACAACAGACAGGATGAAGTTGGAATTCTGGCGCGAACTGTTCGCGCCATGGTGGAAAAACTTAAGGCACAGACACGGGACATTATGGGGGTGATAAACGTCCTTGCCTCATCCTCAAACCAGATTGCCACCACAACGGTTCAGCTTGCTTCTGGCGCAGAAGAAACGGCCGTGGCCGTAACAGAAACGACCACAACGGTTGAAGAAGTAAAACAAACGGCAAATGTCTCCTCGCAGAAGGCAAGGCATGTTTCTGCCCTTGCCCAGAATGCGGTGCAGGTATCACAGACAGGTGCAAAGTCAGTAAACGAAACGATTGAAGGCATAAACAAACTTAAAGAACAAATGGAATATATTGCAGAAACCATCGTTAAGCTGAGCGAACATAACCAGGCAATAGGCGAGATCATCGCTACCGTTGACGACCTTGCAGAGCAGTCGAACCTTCTGGCAGTCAACGCCGCAATTGAAGCTGCCAAAGCCGGTGAACACGGGAAGGGATTCGTCGTTGTGGCGCAGGAAATCAAGAGTCATGCCGAGCAATCAAAACAGGCGACAAAACAGGTAAGGACAATCCTGAACGATATTCAAAAGGCAAGCAGCACCGCAGTGATGGCAACTGAAAAGGGAAGTAAGGCCGTAGATGCTACGGTAAAGCAATCAGCAGGCACCGGTGATGCGATCCGTGAGCTATCAAGGAATATTGCCGAAGCGGCACAGGCAGTGACTCAGATTGCGGCGTCCAGCCAGCAGGAACTGGTGGGAATGGATCAGGTAGCCATGGCCATGACGAATATTAAACAGGCAACTGCGCAAAATGCCGCCAGCACGAAACAGGTCGAGTCCACCGTGAGAAGCCTGCAAGAACTTGGACAGAAGCTGAAGGCGCTGGTTGAATATTATAAAATATAGCATCTGATGGGTGACGAGTGACGTGTGACGAGGGATGAGTGACAAGTGGCATGGGTCGTCTGACGAATATTGTGTTTTTCTCGTCACACGTCACTCGTCCCTTGTCACTCTTCAATGGGTTGTTTTAAAAGGCAGAAAAAATTGGGCAAAAAAGAAAACGATTTCCGGAAACGCCTCCTTTCGACATTCAAGGTCGAAGCGCAGGACCACATCAAGAGCATAACCTCCGGCCTGGTTGAATTGGAAAAAACGCCCCCGCCTGAGGTACGGATGGAAATCCTTGAGACTATCTATCGGGGTTCCCATAGCCTGAAGGGGGCTGCCCGGGCCGTCAATCTGACAGATATCGAAACCATTTGCCAGTCTATGGAAGGTGTATTTTCAGTATGGAAACGAAAAAAAATAAACCCATCAAAAGAACTCTTTGATACCCTTTACCAGGCGCTCAATACGATTCGAGCCATCCTCGCTTCGCTCGAAGGAGAGCCGCCTGCTATAGAAAAAGGCCAGATTCCGAAACTAATACAGATGCTTACAAATCTCGAGGCCGGCGCTTCGGAGAAAGGAGAAATATTACTTCCGTCAGAGGAAAAAGTGCTGCAAACCAAACTATCAACCAGCAGCGTATCTTCACCCCACTTAATTAAGGAAATACCCAAACCCCAGGAATATCCATTGGCTAAAGAACATCCCGCATTGTCCGAAACGGTAAGGGTATCCACAGCAAAGCTGGGGTCTCTCCTCCTTCAGGCAGAGGAAATGCTTACAGTGAAACAGATAACAAACCAGTATGCCTCAAACCTGAAAGATATCGCCGCGATGATTGAATCGTGTAAAATGGAATTGTCAAGGGTTTCACTTGACATTCTCAAAAAACAGCGGGAAGGCGCATGGAAAGGCACCTGTGGTGACAGTAACCTGGGTACGTCACAAACGGCAAGGCTTCAGGAGTTTTTCGCCTGGACACAAACCCACCTCAAGACACTGGAAGGCAAGCTCTCTGCAATGACAAAGTCGGCCACGCAATACAACAAAATGCTTGACAGGATGGTTGGCAACCTCCACGATGACATGAAAGAGGCTATGCTGCTTCCCTTTTCATCGCTCATGGAAATCTTTCCTATGCTTGTCCGCAATATCTCGCATGAACAGGGCAAGGAAGTTGACCTGGTAATTTGCGGAGAAAATATAGAAATCGACAGGCGCATCCTGGAGGAGATGAAAGATCCGCTCATTCATCTGGTAAGGAACAGCATCGACCATGGTATAGAAATACCTGAAACAAGGGCATCAGACAGGAAGCCCCGGCGCGGGGCAATTACCATTGGCATCACACACCTGGATGGAAACAAGGTCGAAATACTCGTTTCGGATGACGGTGCCGGAATTGATATTACAAAGGTCAAAGAAGCGGCGGTGAAGGACAGGATAATATCCCAAATGGAGGCGGATAATCTCACTGAACGGGAGGCGCTCTATCTTATTTTTCATTCGGGCATTTCCACGAATCCAATAATAACCGACATCTCAGGCAGGGGATTGGGGCTTGCCATCGTTCAGGAAAAGGTTGAAAAACTCGGCGGCACTGTATCAGTAAAAACTACGCCCCATACCGGTACAACATTCCGTATCCTCCTTCCGCTTACCGTTGCTACTTTCAGGGGGATATCAGTCATGATATCCGACCAGGTCTTTCTTATACCAACAACTAACGTGGAGAAGACGATAAAAATCAGGAATGACGAAATCAAGACCATTGAAAACAAGGAAACCATAAGGGTCTACGGCCGCCCAGTTTCCTTCGTTCGTCTTAACCGCATCCTGGAATTGCCTCCCAAAAAAATGAAGGACGAACTGGCAGGTTTCACAACGGTGTTGCTTCTCGGTGTTTCCGGAAAACGCATTGCATTCAGTGTGGATAAGATACTGGGCGAGCAGGAAATACTGGTCAAAAACCTTGGCAAACAACTCGCCAGGGTACGGAACATTGCTGGCGCTGCAATTGTAGGAACAGGCAAACCCGTGCCGATCCTGAATGTGCCTGATTTGATACGATCGGCTGTAAAAACCGCCGGTGCGCCTGCAATGCCTGCTGCTGCGGCAGAAAAGGCCGAAGCGAAAAGGAAATCCATCCTGGTTGTCGAAAACTCCATTACATCAAGGATTCTCCTGAAAAACATCCTGGAATCGTCAGGATATGACGTCAAAACCGCCGTTGACGGTATTGATGCAATTACAACACTGAAGACGGAACATTTCGACCTGATCGTATCGGATATCGAAATGCCGAGGATGGATGGTTTTGACCTTACCTCGAAAATCCGGAGCGACAAAAAGCTTGCAGAATTACCTGTCGTATTGGTAACGGCCCTTGAAACGCGGGAGGACCGTGAGCGCGGTATTGATGTGGGCGCCAATGCCTATATCATCAAGAGCAGCTTTAATCAGAGCAACTTGCTGGAGGTTGTGAAAAGGCTTATTTAGATAAGTGGCGGGTGGCGAGTGACGTGTGACGAGTGGCGTGGGTCGTCTGATGAATATTGTGCTTTTATCGTCACCCGTCACCCGCCACGCGTCACTTGTCACTCAAAACAAAGGAACAAATATGATTAAGGTACTCATAGTCGAAGATTCGGCGGTCGTTCGCCAGCACCTGAAAAACATTCTTGAGAAGGGTGAAGGTATCCGTGTCATCGGTATGGCAGAAAACGGTGTGGAATCACTGAAATTTGTCCAGGAACAAAAACCCGATGTCATTACCATGGACATTAATATGCCTAAGATGAACGGCCTCGAAGCCACCCGTCGGATCATGGAGACACGCCCTGTACCCATTGTCATTGTTAGCGCAAGCTACGACCCTGGTGATGTTGATAAATCATTCCACGCTATGGAAGCAGGCGCGGTCGCTATCGTAGAAAAGCCGCCTGGTGAAGGCCATTTGGACTTTGATACTGCAGCAAAAGCCCTTGTCCAGACGGTGAAGCTGATGTCTGAAGTAAAGGTAGTAAAACGATGGAATAAAACGCAACAATCAGGGACACTTCGTGAATGCCTGACTGAAGTGGTTTCCGGGCAAACAGCGAACAATATTAAAGCCCTTGTTATTGGCGCATCGACAGGCGGCCCGCCAGTGCTTCAAACAATTCTATCGGGCCTCCCCAAAAATTTTCCGGCTCCGGTGTTTGTCGTTCAGCACATCGCAAAAGGGTTTCTCGGAGGCATGGCAGCATGGCTTGGGCAAACTACCGCCATTCCGATACACATAGCTGCCTATGGAGATCGCCCCCAGCCGGGACATGTGTACTTCGCACCCGATGATTTTCATATGGAAATCCGTGGCAGCAGAATTGTACTAAATAAAGACAAACCGGAAAATGGTATCCGGCCATCGGTCTCTTATCTCTTCCGTTCCGCCGCAAATGTCTTCGGAGAAAATATGATCGGCGTGCTCCTTACCGGCATGGGAAAAGATGGCGCGGAGGAACTAAAAATAATGAAGGAAAAAGGGGCAATAACAATTGTTCAGGATAAAGAAAGTTCTGTTGTTTATGGCATGCCGGGAGAAGCGGTAAAACTCGACGCTGCGACATATGTGCTTTCTCCCGATAAAATAGCGCTGGCGCTTAAAAGCTTGACGAGCGGCGGGTGTAAGGATAATATATGAAAGTAAGTTTTTAGGGATGATTTCGTTTAAGGATAAATATGGAAAGTCTTTTAAGCGGTATTAATAGGCAAAAAGAAAGGAGGTATATCAGAGCAAGGGCTCTTATAGAAGATCTCATTAGAATTTTGGTAGAAAAATACCCTGTAAAAAAGATTGTTCTCATAGGTTCTTGTTTGGATAAGGATAGGTTTCATTTTCATTCTGACATTGACCTCTGTGTCAAAGGACTTGAGGGCAGTCTTTATTTTCAGGCTCTTGGTGAATTATTAATAAATGCAGGAGAGTTCAATGTAGACCTTATCCCTATGGAAGATGCTACAAAAAGAATGAAAGAGTATATTGAGAAAGGGGAGGTCTTGTATAATGAGCGATGAATTAACTATCGAAAACTTCTGCAAATTTTTAAAGGATCGGGTTAAAAAGGTAGGTGAACAATGAAGGGCGAAGGCTATATTTTGATAGTTGAAGACAGCCATACACAGGCAAAACAACTGGAGGCAATCCTGAAGCAGCTTGGCTATCATATTTCCATCGCTTACAGCGGTCAAGAAGCACTTTCCATCCTGGAAAAACAAAAACCGGTGATTGTCATCAGCGATATCCTGATGCCGGAAATGGACGGCTATCAATTCTGCAAGCTGATAAAATCGAACGACAACCTCAAAGACATAGCCGTTATCCTTCTGACACAGCTTTCCGACCCGAAAGAAATAATCAGAGGTCTTGAGTGCGGTGCAGACGATTTCATCGTAAAACCGTATAACGAGGAATTCCTGCTGGCACGTATCCATACAACCCTTGCTTTAAAAACAAAGCAGGATATCGCCAGCAAATTGGTCTCTATTCTCATTGTAGAGGATAGCCCAACGCAGGCTGAACAACTCAAGTACCTGCTGGAAGAAAAAGGTTACGCAGTCATGGTTGCTGCCGATGGCAAAGAAGGCCTTGCAGTAGCAAAAAAATTCAAGCCGACGATTATCATAAGCGACATCGTTATGCCAGTAATGGATGGTTATGAATTCGCCCAGAAGATCAAAACGGATAAAGAGCTTCATAATACCCCGATTATCCTGATAACGGCATTAACTGACAGGAAAGACGCTTCACGCAAGGCATCTGTGGTTGCTGACGGCTATTTTACCAAACCATACGACGATAAGTACCTTCTGTCCAAAATCGAGGCGCTCCTTACATTCTCAATGCAAAGTGAAGAGATGTATTCGAAAGGACTAGAAGTCAAATTCGCAGGAGATCGATATGTAATCAACTCCGGCCGCAGGCAGATTTTAAACTTCCTCCTCTCCACGTACGAAAATGCAGTTCAACAAAACAGCGACCTGATTCTTATGCATCGCGAGCTGCAACTGCTGAACGAACAGCTCGAAGAGCGGGTAATTGAACGAACAAAGCAACTCCGGGCATCCGAAGCGAATTTCCGGGCGCTTGCCGATAATGCCAGCGACGGCATCGTGATAAACGTCGGCAGCGATGGAAACGTTGTTTATGCAAACAAGCGAATTGAGGATATGACGGGTTTCGCCGTTGATGAACTGCTCAATATAAGTATCAAAGATTACATAGCCCCAGACAAATTTCCCAACGATATAAAACTTTACAGACAAATGATGGAAGGAATGCCTTATCTTAACCAGCATGAGACTGCTATCGTTCATAAGAACGGGAATGTTATCCCGGCAGAGATAACGGCTTCCAAGACCCTCTGGCATAACCAGCCAGCCATTATTGTTATTATTCGCGACATTACCGAACGCAGGAAGAGGGGAGAAGAACTTATCAGGACGGATAAGCTCGAATCTCTGAGCATTCTTGCCGGCGGCATTGCCCACGACTTCAACAACCTTCTGGCTGGAATCGTGGGTAATATATCCGTTGCCAGGTCACTCGTAAACACCGAAGATAAAATTTATACGCTATTAACAGATCTCGAAAAGGCGTCTTTAAAGGCAAAAAACCTGACTCTACAGCTATTGACCTTCGCTAAGGGTGGAGCGCCCATCAAACAAACCGCATCCATCGCCGGATTTATCGGAGATTCCGCTGCCTTTGCGCTAAGCGGCTCTAATGTCAAGTGCGACTTTTCCATAGCAGAGGATCTCTGGCCTGTCGAAGTAGATGCAGGACAGATGACCCAGGTAATTCACAATTTGATTATCAATGCAAAACAGGCCATGCACAAAGGTGGAACAATCAAAGTGTCTGCCGAAAATACGACTGTTACCGCAGAAAACAACCTCCCTATAAAAGAGGGGAAATACATAAAGATAACCATACAAGATACCGGTGTTGGCATATCAGAAAAACATATTTCTAAGATATTCGACCCCTATTTTACGACAAAGGAAGGAGGAAGCGGTCTTGGGCTTGCTACCTCTTATTCCATAATCAAAAACCACGGGGGATTTATTGCGGTAGAATCCACCGTTGGGATAGGCACCACATTGACCGTCCATCTCCCTGCCTCTCAAAAGGAATTCATGCCCAAAAAAGATGTTGAAGAACAACTCATTCCCGGAAAAGGAAGGATTCTTGTAATGGACGATGAAGCGTTTGTCAGGGATGTTGCAGGAAGAATGT
The DNA here is from genome assembly GCA_023261485.1 of Planctomycetota bacterium. Lineage (GTDB taxonomy): Bacteria > Planctomycetota > Brocadiia > Brocadiales > Brocadiaceae > Wunengus. The sequence goes on along the minus strand of JAHFOY010000074.1, from coordinate 2,109 downwards.
TAACCAAACTGGGATATGAGGTGGACTTTGCCAGAAACGGCGCCGAAGCAATTGGATTGTACAAAAAGTTAAAAGACTCAGGACAGCCTTTTGATGCCGTTATAATTGACCTGACCATTCCGGGCGGAATGGGGGGAAAGGAAACAATTCAGAAACTGCTTGAGATAGACCCCGATGTTAAGGCAATCGTTTCAAGTGGTTATTCCGACGACGCAATAATGTCTGATTACAGAAAATACAAATTCAGCGGCGTCATCGCCAAGCCGTATCGCATTGAAGAACTCAGCAAAACAGTGCATCAGGTCATTGTAGAAAGAGGAGAGTGATTTTGTTCAGAAATTTCAATCTTTTTTAAATATGTAATGGATAAACACACCCCTACCCCTCTCAAGAGGGGATTTTGAGAAGCTCTCAAGAGGGGAATTTAAGAAGTCCCCTCTTGGGAGGGGATTTAGGGGTGGGTAAAAAAGTCGTTGGGTTTTTGTCTTTTAAAACCCAACCTAATTTAACAAATCGATTTCTAGGAGCGGCCGTAGTCGTCCTCCATCCTGACAATATCATCTTCCCCTAAATAGCTGCCGCGCTGAATTTCAATAAATACAAGGGGGAACTGTCCAGGATTGGAAACGCGATGTGCCGCTTCTTTCGGAATATCGATGGCCTGTCCTGCTTCCAGCAGTGTCTCGCTTCCATCTACGGTTACCAGCGCTCTACCGCTGATAATGCTCCAGTGTTCATTCCGTTTGGAGTGTTTCTGATAACTGAGCCGTTTACCGGGTAAAACAGTGACCCTTTTCACCTTGTAGTCAGGTTCTTCCAATAATACCTCCCACCTCCCCCAGGGAGGGTTGGCATGGTCTGATATTTTCTTATCACTCATTCAGTATGCACTCCTTGCAGTGTACATGCAATATAGGTATACAAAGCCGGGCCCATATAAAGCACATCTTCGTCTAAAACAAACCGGGAGCTGTGCAATGGCTGATTCGTGCCTTTCTCCAGGTTTCCCGAACCTAAAAAGGCATAGGCGCCCTTTATCTTTTCCAGGTAATAGGAAAAATCCTCTCCACCCATCTTTGGGTCTATATTTTCCACTGACTTATTACCAAAAAGTCCTTCGATCATTTTTTGCATAAAATCTACCTGAGGTTGAGGATTATTCAAGGGAGGATGTCCCTTGAGATATTCAAATTGGTATGCGGCATTGTTGAGCGAGGTAATTCCCTTAATAGTTTCTTCTATCAGGAGCGGCATCCTGTACCTCAACTCCTTGGACAAGGTTCTTACCGTACCTATAATCCTGACTCTGTCCGGGATGACGTTGAAGGTCGTCCCGCCGGAAATCTGACACAGAGAAATTACGCACGGAGATAAAGGGTTTACCTTGCGTGAATGAATGGTCTGAATGGCCAGGATTACTTCGGCTGCAATGACGACCGGATCTATGCATAAATGGGGCGTAGAGGCATGGCCACCTTTCCCTATAATGGTAATAACAATACGGTCTGTGGCCGCCATCGTGGCGCCGGCCCGTAATCCAAAGATACCCGAAGGAATATTTGGTTCGATATGCAATCCATAAATTTCATCCACGTCATTGAGAATACCCTGCTCCACCATTAACTTTGCCCCTCCCGGGTGTTGTTCTTCGCACGGTTGGAAGATAAATTTTACCCGCCGCTTGAGTTTGTCCTTCAACTGCACCATGAGTTTGACAGTGCCCAGGAGCATTGCCATATTTGCATCATGTCCGCAGGCATGGGACACACCTTCATTTTGGGATTTAAATTCAAACTCATTCTCTTCCGTTATGGGCAAGGCATCCATATCCGCACGAAAGGCTACGGTACTTGACGCCCCGTTAACATCCAGGATACCGATGACGCCTGTCTTTGCTATGCCCGTGTGCACCTGAAGTCCCAATCGTTTCAACTCCTCGGCAATAACGCCGGATGTGCGGGTTTCAACAAAACCGGTTTCAGGGTGTTTGTGGAAATCCCTCCGCATCTGAATCACATAATCGTGTATCCCTTTGGCGCAGGTCAGTATCTCTTGTGTTAGTGGTTTATTCTGAGTCATTTTGCACTGATTTTTTCCCTATGTGTGTAC
>JAHFOY010000073.1:2525-14263 GCA_023261485.1 Planctomycetota bacterium | reverse complement strand
TCTTCTACAGTTTTCAACAGCATGTCTTGTTTGAATTCCTTAGAAAGATAAGCATCTGCGCCGGTCTGGATACCCCAATACTTATCGCTTGCCTGGTCTCTCACGGTCAACATAATAATTGGAATATCACAGGTTTCGTGGTCCGATTTCAACAAACGACATGCCTGGTACCCATTCATCCTGGGCATCATAACATCAAGGACAATTAAATCCGGTAGTTCCCTGAATGCCTTTTCAATCGCCTCAATCCCGTTACTTGCAGTAATCGTTTTGTATCCATTATCACACAAAAATTTACTGATAACATCCAACACCAACGGGCTATCATCTACAACCAGAACATTTCCCTTACCCATACAAAATCTCCATTTTACTGACCATTGTTATTAACTATGCCTTTTAATGTACGTATAATGTCTTCTACAGATAACACCCTACTTGCGGCCCCTTTTTCTATAGCAACCTTTGGCATGCCAAAAACAGCGCAGGAATCCTCAGACTGCACAATCGTAATACCTCCTTTGTCTTTAATATGTTTCAAGCCCTCTGCGCCATCCGCACCCATGCCGGTCAACAAAACACCAATGGCGCTTTCGCCATATACTTCGGCAATAGAGTCAAACAAAATATCTACCGATGGTTTTACGCCATTTACCGGATTTCCTGAAATTAACCCAACCGATTTTCTGCCACGAACTATAGTATGAAATCCGTCGGGGGCAATCAATACCTGACCCTTTTCAATTTTCTCACCTTCTTGCGCCAGCTTAACTTTCACTTTGCATGCATTTCCAAGCCACTTCATAAAACCATCTATAAAACCTTCTGCCATGTGTTGAACAACCAGAATTCCAGGGTCATAGTCCGACGGAATGTGCTTTAATATCTGCATCACGACTGAAGGCCCTCCCGTAGACGCCCCAATGCCGATAATTTCATACGTATTTGGCTTAATAAGAGAAACGGGTTTAACAGGTCTATAAAACTCTTTTACCCTCCCCTTTATATGAGTTACCACCTTTGCCCTAGAAATCAACTTTAGCTTTTTGACAAGCACACTGCCGATTCTATCCCAGGAGTCGTTCGGTAATCTGGACGGTTTCTCCATCACGTCAACCGCACCAGCGGCAAGGGCGTTGAACGTCGTATAGATTCCCTCTTTATCAATAACCGAAGAAAGAATCAATATGGGTGTTGGACAGTATGCCATAATCTGTTCCGTAGCTTCAAATCCATTCATCACAGGCATATTAATATCCATAATAACGACATCTGGCTTTAGCGTCTGTACCAGTTCTATTGCCCTTTTACCGTTTTCGGCCATTCCAATTACCTGAATTGCACGATCTTCTTCCACTATCTTTTTTAAAATTTCTCTTGTAATACCTGAGTCGTCAACAATGAGTAATCTAATTTTTTCAGACATAATTTTCCTTATTTTATTGGTTGCAGATCACCGCAGAGGCGCAAAGAACGCAAAGGAAAAGGCCTGAAGATGAGAAACTTAGAAGATGGGAAGATGAAAAATCTAACTTCCCAACCTCTCAACTTCTCAGATTCTTAATTTCTTAGCACCCTCTGCGTCTTTGCGGTGAACCATTATCAACAAAATCATTCCCCTATCAGCCTTTTTATTGTGTTTAACAGGTTGCTCTGGTCGAATTCTTTTTTCAGAATGTAAGCATCAGCACCTACCTCTATACCCTTCCTCTTGTCCTCAATTCTTTCTCTTACGGTTACTATAATGACAGGCAGGTCATTCAGTCTTTTGTCCGCTCTCACCTTGGCGGCCAACTCAAATCCATCCATCCTGGGCATATCAATATCTGTTACCAACAAGTCATATTTTTTACCATGTAATTTATCCATCGCATCCATACCGTCAATCGCAACATCCACTTCGTAGCCCGCATTCGCAAGGATATTCTTTTCCAATTCAGCGGCAATCATTGAGTCTTCGGCAATTAAGATCGTATTCCTTTTTGTCTGTGGTTTTACCGTCTTCGAAACGCCACTTACCGGCAATATACCCGTCAAGTCTTTCGCCTTGATAATCTCCTGCATATTTAATATCAGGACGACCCGGCCTGTCCCAAGCGTGGTAATGCCGGAAAAACACCTCGGCCTTTTTAAATATCCTTTAAATTCCCTGAAAACAATTTCTTTCTCATATAAAAATTCACTGACGACAAAACCAACCTTTTTCCCCTCGGATCGGGAAATGATAATCGGAATACCTTCCCCATTGTTTTCACCCTCTTTTTCCAGCTTAAAAATATCCGCCATATAAACCAAAGGAATGGTCTGGCCTTCAATAAAAACTGAGGCCTTCCCATCCAGGGTTTTTATATCCTTCCCCAAGACATATGTAACGCGGTCAACGCCCAGAGAGGGAACAGCAAGAGTCATCTCCTCCACCCGCAGAATCAACACATTTATGAGGGCAATAGTTGCCGGTACTTTTAAAATAAATCTCGTACCCTGTCCTTCAGTTGATTCAATAACAAGAGAACCGTTTAATCTATCTACCACTGTTTTCACGACGTCCATGCCGACGCCGCGCCCGGACGTATCGGTAATAATCTTGCTTGTGGAGAATCCTGGTTTCATTATAAATTCATAAATATCTTCATTCGATAATTTTTTAGCTTCTTCCTCACTCAGAAGCCCTTTCCGTATGGCCGTTTCTTTCACCCGCCCCCTGTCAATACCCCTTCCATCATCTTCGACAGTAATGAGGACGTCGCCGCCTTCCTGTTTTGCGCTTAATACAATAGCGCCTTCTTTTTTCTTTCCATGCGATACACGGAAAGACGTATCTTCTATGCCGTGATCTATCGCATTTCTCAACAAATGCACTAAAGGGTCTTTTAGCATTTCTATGATATTGTTATCCAGTTCCACCTCTGCGCCAGAAATCAGAAGATTTACTTCTTTGCCGAATTGTCTCGAAAGGTCTCTTACCAGGCGCGCTGCCAAATCAAATATCGTGGAAACCGGCTGCATGCGCATGGACATTACCTGTTGGCGAATACCCTCTGTAATGGCATCGAGTTTAACAACGTCTACCTCGTATGCCTCCGAATACCTCGACATCTCTTTCAGGAGGCGATCCCCTACTCCACTATATCGCATAATAATCTGATGCAAATTTTTATTATTCGAATCATGAAAACCGGAATCAGCCTCGGTCTCCGTCTTTATTGCCTGTAACTGCTTCGCATACTGGTTTATTTTTATCAAGTCCTCACATCTTTGATGAAAGGCCATCTGCGTCATAATTAATTCCACTAAATGATTATATAAAACCTCAACCTTGTCCAGCTCTATCCGTATAGTTTTTCTACCCTCTTGTACAGTCTTTCCCTTAATGGATTTGAGAATAGCATCGACAGGCGAAGGTGTTCCTCCACCCTCTCGTGCAATCCTTGCCTCACTTACCGCCGCCTTTCTCTCCGGCTCTACGAGAGAGACTGGGGACAATTCTACTCCCACAGATTTTGGCGCTGCCATATCAGGCACAACTTTACCCGCTTTAATTTGGGACAATTCTTCACTGCCTTGCAACCCGACAGCGCCCAATACAGCCTCTAACTGGCCGCACATTTCCTCCACATTCACCGTTGTTGCTGCGTCCTTCAGTTTTAACTCCACCATGTTTGAGAGCTTGTCCAATGCCCGAAACACAACATCATATAGCCCTTTTGCAGGTTGCAGGCCGCCTTCTTTAACTTTTACAAATACATCCTCCACTTTATGAGACAAGGTTACAATATCGCCGAAGCCCATCATCCTTGCCGTCCCCTTTAGGGTGTGGGCTTCCCGCATGATCTCTTTGAGCAATTCGAGATTAGACGCATCTTTTTCGAAGGCGAGGATGGCCTGATTTAATTTTTGTATCCTATCCCTGTTCTCTTCAACAAACTTCGGGACAAACGACGTTATGTCAAAACCATTGCTCATAGTATTTTATACAATAAGTCTATCTTTTTGAAATCAGGTTAAAACAGGCGATGTTCAAAGGAAAGATACAGAAATACACCATATTCATTCCTCGAAGGCCCTACGCCAATCGGAAACGCAATACCAGGCACTATCTGCAATCCGGATTTGAAATTAATGGCAAAACGAGCGCCGGGGTTAATAAACAATGTGTCATCTCTTGTTTTTGTGCCGTCTATCTGAACGGATTCAGGGGAATTCCATACCGCCTCACACATGAGGTTGAAGTTTTCCGATACAAGCCAGATAAGACTTGTTCCAAGCCTGAATCCGAAGGTATCAGCATCTGCCCCGCCTGCCTCTTTACTTCCAGGGGCAATTGTTGTCCCTGCGTTCCAGTGATTTACCAATTTACGGGAAAGCTCCAAGCTGAGCGGAATATTCACTTCATAGCCAAGAACACCGTTGCCAAAGCCTCTCTTATAATCTCCCGTCGGCAAAAGTGTAGAAAAACGAGGCGCAAGGGCAATCGCTTCCTGGAAAATGAGCTGATAACGATAATTTAACGCCACATCGCCTATGTCTGTCTCTTTTACAGCATCATTCAGATAGTTGACGGGAATTGTGTATGAAAACTGATGCCTCTGTCCAAGAACCGGCCACTCCTGGGTAAAAGAGTATCCCCATGTACTGCTTTTTCCCAGATATTGAAACGTTTGGATATGCTGGATAACTCCTGGTTCCTGATTGTATGCCTCCTCAATCAAAAAGGAATTATCCATAATTTTATTCCCGTGAAGTTCCCCAACTTCTTCAGCAAATCCTTCCTGACAAATTACGATAATCAATATCAGCACAAAACAAGATATATATCGGTAATTTACCATACAACTGTTTTACAATCCTCCATGTTTTAAGTTGCCGAATGGCTTAATTCAATGTACACGTTCAGGAATTTCAATCTTTTTAAGATATGTAATGTATAAACACACCCCTACCCCTCTCAAGAGGGGAATTTAAGAAGTCCCCTCTTGGGAGGAAACCCACCCCTTAGTCCCCTCCAAGGAGGGGATTTAGGGGTGGGTAAAAAAGTCGTTGGGTTTTGTCTTTTAAAACCCAACCTAATTTAACAACTTACCAACATCCAGTATTAATATTAATTTATCGCCTACGGCAAACACGCCTTTAAAGAAGTTCCTAGGCATATACCTCACAGCAAACGCGGGAATTGGCGATATATCCTTCTCTGAAACCTGGAAGATATCCGCTATCTCGCCAATTGGTATTGCGAACCCATTGCCCTCGAATGATACTACTATAAATTCCGTTTCATGACATGTATCTATTCCTTTATCTGTGCTCGTAAAAAATCTTTTCTCCAGATCAACCACACAAATCTTTCGGCCATCGTAGCCCACAATCCCCTTACCCTCAGCGAGGGCTGTCGGGAATTCATGACAAACACTTTCAAGGTTTTTAGTAATAGACTTTACGTAAGCCGTTTCTATACCAAAACAGGTTGGCCCAATTTTAAACATTAAAATATTAACCATGTTATGTCTTAAATTTTCTAACTATCTCTTTCAAATCATCCGCCAGCTTGTTCAATTCTACGACAGTAGCTGTAGATTGTTTTAATCCCGCGGCCGTCTGTGCTACAACTTCAGATATTTCCTTCATCGTCCCTGCCACTTGCTCCGTAGCGCTTTTTTGCTGTTGCGTTGCCATGACGATTTGTTTAGAGACATCTGTTGTTTCTTTCGTCAAATTCAAGATAGATTCGATAGACTGCCCTGCCTTTTGTACCACCCCAACACCTTTCTCCACGTTCTTTACACCCTGTTCTGTAGATAAAACAGAGGCATTAGTTGCCACCTGTATCTCTGAAACAACGCCTTTTATCTCTTCGGCGGACGTCTTTGTTCTTTCTGCAAGTCTCCGTACCTCTGCTGCCACCACGCCAAATCGTTTGCCAAATTCACCGGCAGCAGACGCCTCTATCGAGGCATTTAAGGCCAGTAAGTGCGTTTCGCCCGCAATCTCCTTAATAATTCCCAGCACATCTCCAATCTTCTGGGCTTTTTCGCTAAGAGAAAGAATCTTACCGGCGCTATCCTTTGTAACCCCCTTTATATCTTCCATAATGTTAATAGACGCAGAAACGGCTTCCATACCATGATGGCATGTGGTTTCTGAATCCTCGGCAACCTTTGCTACAGATTCTGCGTTTGCGGCAATCTGTTTGGCGGAACTGGAAAGCTCCTCAATAGTTGCGGTTATTTCGCCCACAGAGGCCGCTAATTCGGAAGTACCGCTTGATTGCTCTTCAGAACTGGACATGGTCTCCGCTGAAACCGAAGAAATACGCATAATTGCTTCCTGCGACTGTTTAATTAATAAGCGCATATTTCCTATCATTGTATTAAACGCATTTATCAGGATACCAACTTCATCATAGCTTTGTATATTCACCTCAATATCCAGTTTCCCTTCCCCTATATGCTTTGAAACCTTAATCAATTCCTGTATAGGTTTTACCGTAGCAAAGGCTGAGAAAATTGCTATTACAATCGTCATAATACCTGATGCGGATACGAGAATAATCTGTATAGTCATGGCAGCCCGCATTGGCGCAAGGCCTTCTTTTTCATCAATCTCTGACAGTAATACCCATTTTACGTGCTTTATGGAATGCCACGAACCAATTACAGGAATATTCCTGTAATCCGGGTAAATTGCAATTCCGCTTCCACCTTTCAAACCCTCGGTTACCCCCAAGGTAGCCGCCTTGACCTTGAGTGGGGCATCCTTTATGAATCTGGACTCAGAGACCATGAAGTTCTCCTGATTCACAATGTAAGTTTCAAACGTTTCCCCAAGCCCCTCACGGTCGGCAAGCATTTCGTGAATTTCTTTAACATTGATCTCTAATAGAACACAGCCCACAAACCTCCCCATAATATCCTGGCAGGGTGTTACTACATACATATTATTATCGCCCACAAATTTATTATAAAATAAGTCTGTAAAATAGGTCTTTTCTTTACCCTGTTTAAAATATGTCTCATCAGAGACGTCAAATCCAACCTCTTCTTTATGGCTTGTTCCTGTTAGTACAATTTTACCCTCGGTAGAAACGAGCATAATATCCCGAAGTTTAGTACTTGATATAAGCCCGTTCAGATTTTCTTGTGTAGTCTTGAGCAATGCGTTGAGTAACTGATCAGACCTGTCTATTCCTTCAATTGATACTTTCTTCAAAACCTCTATCACGCTGTACTGTTTTGCAACGGTTTCCGCATTAGTTTTCATATTGTCTAATATGTTATTTAAAATTTCTGCACGAGCTTTTCCTGTAAAGCTTATTTTTTCATACATATTATTGTAGACAACCTGGGTTATTTTTCTTTTTGCAACATACCCGACGCACAATATAGGAACAAGGGTTACGACCAGTAATATTACAATCAGGTTTTTTATCAGTTTCAGTCTTTGTATAATTTTTACTTTGATCAGAACAAACAAGGAAACGTCAAAAAACAGTATTACGACGAGCGGCACAACAAGACTCCAAAACATGTCCCCCATAATTATTTCTCCTTATTTAACGGGTAACCGTCTTCACCGGGCATTTTCCCGTTGACCCTGATTACTTTTATTTTATCACTGCCTTGCGGTATTTCGTCTATACCAATAAAACCCACTGCTCCTGATATTTTCGAAACAAGTGCAATCACACCGTTTAAACTTTCCGGCATTTTCGGGTATTCTGATATTTCATTATTGTATGACTTCAACATCCAATATTGGCAGAAATCTTCGCATCGTATTTTATATATTTTATTTATTAACATCTGTGTCTCACTGGATGTAATTGGTTTGAATACAAGTGTGATTTTTTCACCGTTATCCCAGCGTTGTTTTTTTGTTTCCAGGATATGCTTCAGGTCATCGTACGGAATGTCTGTTGCAGGATTCGATTTATTAACAATGACAGCGACATTTGCATACACCTCTGTTATGAAGACAACTACGAAAATGAATATTGCAATCAAAATGCCTGGAATGTGTTTCATTTTAATTTACCCCAAAAAAACGTTTCAGAACATTCAATGCCCCCATAGCCCCACGTTTACCGGGAATTTAAAGTTGTGTTTTGCCTCTGTCCGTCTGTTTAAAAAGAAAATGCCGTTTGCAATCGAATAATGTTCGCATCTTCATCGTCAAAGACACCGTGAGAAACTTCACACTTCAGGGCATTAAACTGTGAAAGTTCATATCGCAGTCCAACGGTGTGCATATTCGTATCGAGAAAATCAAATTCGCTTTCGCTATAGAACGGATCTTTACTGTCGTAATTAATATAATCGTACCTGTAGTAAGGCTTAAATTTGCCTATTGAATAGGAACCTTGTGCATACCCGCCGAATGTGTTAAAGACGCCTCCGGAAAACTCATCGTGATTTATTTCGAATGTCTCCATTAAGAACTCGACGTTCTTCAAGGAATAAACAACGTGTCCACCATAGATAAGTTCTCTGATTTCGTTTGCCCTGTTTGGGTTGGTTTCGTCTTCGGGAATGGAGTCGTAATAAACTGTAGGGCCAAAACGCAAGCCTTCGACAATGCTGTGTGGCACCGCCTCGAGTTGAAAAGAGAATGCCTTTTTATCATTTAGGTCACCCATATTCTGCTGGTTGGTTGTATCAATCCCTCTTCCATTGGAAACCGTGAAGAAATAGTTCAGGTCAAAACCTTCGAGCATGGCGCTGCCTGATAGTTGTATTCCTGCGTTATGTGCGGGAAGAGGGCCGCCATGATCCTCAAATTTGAGTATTTCCGGTCTCTCAACCGTTGTCTGCAACCATTCCCCGTGATGGTAGAGGCGATTCCAGTATCCTATAGGCGTATGAAACTTTCCCACATCAATCTTAAGCAGACTATTGACATCGTAATGAATCAGCACCCGTTCTAAGTCAGGTGTTACTTCTCCCGTTGATTCAAATTCAAATACAGTTTCACCAAGAATTGAAATGCGGTTGCTGAGTTGCGAGGTAATAAACAGGTCGAATTCTCCCATAGAAAAAAAGGCATTACCTTCTTGATTGGCGCTTTTACCGATGTGGTTATCCGAATAACTCGCATCTACATTTCCAAAGCCTTTGATCTTGAGCATCTGTTCTCCAAAGGTAAGGCCTTCGCCCAGTTTGTATCGCGCCGCATCCAATTTTAATTCGTCTTCTTCAGTGGATTCTGCTTTGGATTTGTCAGTTGCTTCATGTGTTTCGCGGTAATCGCTGGGTTGTGTTTCTATGGCAGGACGGGAAGCAACGTTTTGAGATTTTTGCTTATCTTCCTGCTTTTGTTTTGGCTCTATGGTGTATTCAGATTTTAGTTCTGCAACGAGCTCATTTTTAATTTCATCTTTCAATTTTTGCATAAATTCCGACGTAAGCCTGTTCTTTAGCCGAACATACTCTTCCTCACTCATTTCCGCGGCATTAGTATGCATGCAAGCAACGATACTTACCACAATAAAAACCGCTATTATGCTTAATATCTTTGCCATATTTCAAACTCCTTACGGTCGCAATTTGAAGTAAAAGAAATCGGAATGACAATTCTCACGTGTCATTCTGAGCCCGCGCGGGCGAAGAATCTCTTGTTTTTGTTAGTAAAAAACCAGCTTAATGGCCGGGGAGATAACGAGACTCCCATAGATATCCCACATAGTTATTTCTCCTGTTTAAATAATAATTTTTCAATATCCAGAATGCCCATCAACCCAAGATTTATTTGTGCCTGTCCCTGAATATAAACACCGATTTCAGTATTTAATGTAAACAGTGTGGCTTCTATATTTTTCTTTGCGATGTCGTATATATCCATTACTTCATCACAAAAAATACCCACAGGGCCTTCTACGGTTTTTACAATTACAATCCGGCTGTTCTCCGCCGGAATTACCTTTCCCATATTTAACAATATCTTTATATCCACTACGCACAGGATTTCTCCATGCAGATTTGTTAATCCAACAATATGCGGAGCCGTTCCCGGAATGCTTGTTATTTGGAGAGGTTTTGCAATTTTTCTTATTTTTTCGACTGGGATGCCGTATATTTCCTGCCCAAACCGTATTCCTATAAACTGCCGTATTTCTTCCCCTTCTTTCTCTTCCTGTGTAGTGTCCTGTGCAATCCCGTTTTTATTATCCACCATTTGCATCTCCCTCTACAACAAACGACATAAATTTCTAGAAGGTTTTGATATAACAAGAGTTATAGCAATTCCGTAAATTATTTGCAAATGAAAAAGGATTTGACTTATTTCTTTTAATTTAATAGAGTAAATCTCCATGAAAACAACTACACTTACTAAGCCCAAAAAAACAATAGTATCGCTCGATACGCTAAATCAGCTCATAGGAAAAGAAAACGTACTTTCCATGCTCGAAGACCGAATATGTTACGCCTACGATGGCACAAAACAAAAGCACATTCCGGATGTCGTCTTACGGCCACGCTCTGCCCAGCACGTATCCCGCATCCTGCAGTATGCCAATAAACAAGACATCCCTGTTTACCCACGAGGCGCCGGTTCCGGGCTTACCGGCGGAGCGGTGCCTGTGGAAGGTGGAATTGTGCTGGATTTCACGCACATGAATAAAATAGTGGAAATCGTTCCAGAAGACCTCACGGCTACGGTTGAACCAGGAGTTGTCACACAAACGTTACAAAACGAGGTAGCAAAGTATAAACTCTTTTATCCACCCGATCCTGCCAGCGCCGCATTTTCAACCATAGGCGGCAACGTTGCGGAGTGTTCCGGTGGAATTACAGGATTAAAATACGGCGTTACGAGGGATTATATTCTGTCTCTTGAGGTTGTACTTGCTGATGGAAGCGTTATCCATACCGGACGCAAGACACTGAAAAGCGTGACCGGTTACGACCTTACCCGTTTGTTAGTCGGTTCAGAGGGTACGCTGGGCGTCTTTACACAGATTACGGTAAAACTGCTTCCCTTACCGGAAAAAATTGAAACTCTCCTGGCATTCTTTACGACTCCTCAGGATGCCGTGAGAACTGCGAGTCAAATTATTTCCAACAATATCTTGCCCAGGGCGCTTGAATTTATTGACAAATCAAGCATCGACTGTATTAAAGGATACAATCAAGAAATACAGATACCTGAAGAGGCAAATGCCATCCTGCTTATCGACATTGATGGAAAAGAGGCGAGCGTGAAAACAGAAGCATCTCTCATAGAAAAAATTGCTTTGGAAAATCAACCACTCAGTGTTATTTCGGCAAAAAACGCGAAGGAACGCGACGCCCTCTGGGAGGTAAGGCGCGTTATCTCTCCCGCACTTTATAACATAGCCCCATTTAAAATAAATGAAGATATCTGCGTTCCGCGCAGCAGGATACTGGAGACATTGGGCAGGATTGCAGAAATTCACAAGCGGTACCCGTCCCTGAAAGTGGCCAATTTCGGGCACATCGGAGACGGCAATATTCACGTCAATATTATGTACGACGAGGGGGATCAACAAAGGATACTGGCAGAAAAGATGATTGAGGAAATTCTCCGAACTACCGTCGAACTTGGCGGAACAATTTCGGGGGAACATGGTATCGGGAATGTAAAATCGGCATATGTACCCTTAGAGATACCACATCAGGAACTGCGGATCATGAAAGACATTAAACACTTGTTAGACCCAAAAGGCATATTAAATCCGGGAAAGATGTTTGTGTAAGAAAACTTTTTAATCTAAAGAAATTAATTTA
>JAHFOY010000073.1:0-2515 GCA_023261485.1 Planctomycetota bacterium | reverse complement strand
AAGTAGAAAAGGAGACGTTTGTATATGGCGTTATCAAGAATTGCAAGAGAGGTAAAGACATCAGCGACGCTTGCCATCACGGCGAAGGCAAAACAACTCGCTGCAAAGGGAATAGACGTGGTTGGTTTTGGCGCAGGAGAACCCGATTTTGACGTTCCGGAAAACGTAAAAAATGCAGCCATTAAGGCAATCAATGACGGCTACAGCAAATATACGCCGACGTCGGGCGCACCTGAATTAAAAGAGGCCATTTGCGAAAAACTTTACAAAGATAATCATTTAAAGTATAACCCTTCACAGGTTATCGTTTCAGCCGGTGCAAAGCAATCCATTCTAAATCTCGTTCTCGTTTTGTGTGACACGGGAGACGAAGCGATTATCCCAACTCCCTATTGGGTAAGTTATCCGGAAATGGTGGTCATGGCAGGCGCAACTCCCGTATTTCTGAAGACCACGGACAGAGAACATTTCAAAATAACAAAGGAATCACTTGCGAAGGCCATTACACCCCGGTCTAAAGTGCTCTTTATGAACAGTCCCAGCAATCCAACGGGCATGGTTTATACGGAAACGGAACTCAGGGAAATCATAGGCTTTGCCGTGGAAAAAGGTTTGTACGTTATTTCTGACGAAATCTATGAAAAAATTTTATATGACGGCGCCCGGCATTTCAGCCCCGCTGCGTTTAGCGATGAGTGCTATAAAAAGGTTATTACGGTAAACGGGTTTTCAAAGGTGTATGCTATGACCGGCTGGCGATTAGGCTATGCAGCAGGTCCGGAAGAAATCATCAAGGCGGCAACCAACATCCAGGATCATACAACTTCCGGCGCCAATTCCGTTGCCCAAAAAGCAGGCGTTGAGGCGCTCAGGGGCAATCAGGAGTCAGTAAGCATGATGGTTCGTGAATTTGACAAACGGAGAAAATATATCGTTGAACGGCTTAACAAGATACAGGGAATTTCCTGCCTGCTTCCGCAGGGCGCCTTTTACGCATTTCCGAAGGTATCCGATTTGTACACAAAAAAAATTAGCGGACAACCGGTAACAAACTCGTTTGATCTGGTAAATCTGCTACTAGAAAAGGCGCACGTAGCCTTCGTCCCAGGCGCCCCATTTGGATCAGACGAGTACATAAGGATTTCTTATGCAACCTCTATGAAAAATATTGAAAAAGGGATTGACCGGTTCGAGAAGTTTCTGGGCTGATATTCCGTACGACAAAATGCAGACAATCATCGAATAAAGATAAAAATAAATGTTAGGCAAAACTACAAGGGAGATTAAACAATGAACATGCTCCTCAAAATAGTTGTCGTTGCTGTGTTTGTTTTGTTAGCAGAAAATGGATTAGTGGCAGAAACTACAAAAGACAGACCAAATGTTCTTCATCTCAGACAGTTAATGACTGTTTCTGAATTCAAGGATTGCGGTCTTGATAAGCTTACAGACGAGGAACTTGCAAAGCTTAATTCTTGGTTACAAAATTACACAAAGCATGTCGTAGATGCGTTTAATAAATCTACCTCTCTCTCCAGTCCTGACGTCATTGAAAGTCATATCGAGGGAGATTTTGAAGGATGGGAGGGCGAAACTATCTTTAAACTTGACAATGGCCAAATTTGGCAACAGTCATCTTATGATTATACATACCATTATGCTTATCATCCAGAAGCCGGTAATTGAATAATTTGAATCGCTGGATTTTGTTTTGCTTAACCTAATACCCCCATACTTTTTATTTTGATTACAAAATCATTTCTGGTACTGTATAGTTAAAAATATTACGTAACACCGGATACTAGAGAAAGCATAGCCAAATGTTAACTATATCCCAGCATGTTGCAGGCTTCAAACAAAAAGACGCTTTAAGCGAGATTGAGTGCCTTGATCAAGACTTATATAATCACTTCAAGGACAAATTCCACCTTGATCTTTCTTTGTCCCGTTCCATCGTCAGTTTTCAGGATAATAAGACCAGAGAAGTTTACCGATGGTATAAATTCAAAGAAGCCTTTTCTGCTTCCTTAGTCGAATATCTGCTTGAAAAATACAACATCGTTAACGGCGTAATCCTGGACCCTTTTGCCGGCAGTGGAACCGCCTTGTTTGCGGCTATTGCACAAGGAATAAACGCCTATGGAATCGAATTGTTGCCGATTGGCCAACAAATAATCAACACAAAAAAAATACTAGCGTTAGAATTCACGAAAGATGATTTTAATACCCTCAAACGGTGGTCACTTGAACAACCTTGGAAAAAATCTGAGTTACGAATACCACTAAACGAGTTACGCATTACGAAAGATGCATATCCGGAGCAAACGAAGAAAGCAATCGAAAAATACTTAGGTATATGCGAGCAGGAAAATGAACGCGTTCGGGCGGTTTTGCGATTTGTTTTATTGTGCATTTTGGAGTCGGTGAGCTATACACGCAAAGATGGCCAATATCTACGGTGGGATTATCGGTCTGGAAGACGACAGGGTAAAAAGCCTTTCAATAAAGGAGCAAT
>JAHFOY010000072.1 GCA_023261485.1 Planctomycetota bacterium | reverse complement strand
ATATCTGTTGCCTTGGGATCAATTGGGATATTGGGCAATTACCGTAGGTACGAATATGGCGCGTGCAACACCGCTTTTAGGCCATGAAGGTCCCTTTGCATACATATTGGGCATGAAGGCAGACAATGATATCCGTTTCGCATTGTTAGGTGGAACAACGATAGGAGCGCCTGCATTATTGCGTGCATATGTGTGGCACTGTATAGCAATACCTGTAATGGCTTCTGCATTGATGATGATGCATTTCTGGAGAGTTCGCAAAGATGGAGGCATCTCAGGTCCGTTGTAATAGTTTTGCTCATGTTATCTAAAGTTTATTGAAGATATTTCTGAGGAGTGGATCCATGGAAGTAAGTGAGGGGAAAAAGGGACTGGTAGAATTTAAAGACGATAGAGTTTTTACATGGCCCACCTTGGTTGCTAAGGAATTCCTTGCTGCAATTTTCGTTACGGTTGGGTTGCTTTTTTATTCGTATGTCGTAGATGCCCCGCTAAGGGAATTGTCGAACCCAGGTCAGGCCGAGAACCCGGCAAAAGCCCCGTGGTATTTTTTAGGCTTGCAAGAGGCATTGGTCTATTTTGATCCATGGTTTGCTGGTGTTGCGCTTCCAAGTCTTATTATCGTAGGTTTGATACTTATTCCATACATAGATATCAATCCCAAAGGGAATGGTTATTATACATTCAGAGAAAGAAAGTTTGCTGTAACAGTATTTGGTCTTGGCTATATCTATTGGTATGTCCTGATCTATATTGGCACAGCGCTCAGAGGGCCTTTCTGGGCATTTTTCTGGCCGTGGGAGAAATGGACGCATGACTTTCCCACCCCGCCGCCATTGCATAGTATGCCTTTATCGTTAGGGATTGTTCTTATGATGGGATTTTACTTTGTGGGTTTGGTTCTTCCTGCGATGATGAAACGGGACTTTTTTTACAAGCTAGGCATTGTGAGGTACGTGCTTACTATGGGTTTGCTTTTGACTATGATAGGCACTGTAATTAAGATGGTTTTAAGACTTTCGTTTAGTATCAAATACATTATTGCTACGCCTTGGATCAACATATAATTGATTTAAGGATACTTAATTGTGAGTATTTCCAGAACAGGTGAATTATGAGCATACAAAGGTTAATTTTTTTCGGTTTGAGTGCCTTATTTTTTATAGGCTCTTCAATGTGGATTAAGGATGAATTTAGTCCAGGATGGATAAAATATCAAAAGGAGTATTATAAAGAACAGGCAATAAAAGTTGAAAAGGAGTATGCTGCAGCTAACTCTGTAAAAGAAAAAGAGTTATTGGGTAAACGTCTTGCCTCTTTAAAGAGACCTGTTTATGAAGTTAAGCAGATCCTTTTAAAAGGTGAGTATAGCTGGGATAAAAGGCAAAATGGTGATAAGGTAGACCGGTGTATAACCTGTCACATCGATGAAGAAAAACTGAAGGCCAAACATCCCAGTGCAAAAGATTTTCCTTTTGATATCTATGGGTGCGCGGTATGCCATGGCGGTATTGGAAGGGCGTTAAACGAAGAAGTTGCGCATGAAGGGATTTATTACCACAAGAGGCAAATGGAGCAGAGATTAGTTGCCGCTGAACCGCTGTTCGAATTTTGGAGTGAATTGGCAACGCTAACTCCGGAAGAAAGTGACCCTAATCAGAGATTGGAAATGGGTGACTTTAAAAAATACAGTATTACCGGGGATAAAGCGATTTATGTGGGCAGTCAAAAGTGTCTTAAATGTCATACGGGTTTAACCTCACCGCATGTCGAAAGGTGGTTAAGGATCAAGTTTAAGACATTTGAGCGTGTAAAAGAAGCTCCTGATTATATTGCAGGTAACGCGGAATATCGTAAGACATGTCTAAAATGTCATACTACGGGTTACGATGAAAGCACTGGTAAATATTCTGAAGAGGGGGTTACCTGTGAGGCATGTCATGGTGCGGGAGAAGTGTTTAGCTATTTTATGGATATTGGAAAGGCGCCAGAAGGTCAGAAGATTGCAAAAGTTGGTACATTTGGGACGCCATACAATATTTGTGGCCCTTGTCACCATACTCGCAACCATGAACTGCGTCTCAAATTTTTCCAGGAAAGAGGCGGTGATGACGAATGGTTCTTCCCTCAGCACACTACTCCATATAAGGCGGGTTTGACTGAAAAAGTTGATGCTACAAAATCACTACCAAAAATTTACTAGAAGAAGCTAGATTTATTCATTATACTCAAACAGAGTGGAATTTCTGTTAATAAATAGCAATGGGCAGTTTTTAAGGGGAGGAGGCAAAAAATGAAATTGTTAAAACTGGGCGCGGTTTTACTCGCCGCCCCTTTGATGTGGAGTTTGCAGACTGGAAGCGTAAAGGCGCAGTCTGAATTAGAGTTAAAGGAGATGCAAAAAAAGGCTACAAGCTACTATGACATCTTGTATCCCAATGACACTCTGAAAGACTGGTTTACAAACAATGTTGGTTTGGAGAAAGGTGCAGGACCATGGCAGAATCTTTACAAACCAGTACCGTTGCAAATGTACTGGTTTCCAGTGAGACACTATGTAAAACCAGATGGGACATATTATGATCAGTTGTTGGAAAGATTCAAACCAACTGATTGTGTAAAATGTCATGAGGAAGTAACTCCTGGGTTTGTGAATGACTGGAAAGATTCTACACATGCCAATCTAAAGAAAAATCCAAGGTTTGCAGAAAAAACACAACAAATAGAGAAAATGTTAGGCAGGGAGCTTAAGGAAGTAACCTGTAGTGACTGTCATGGGAAAGACCACAAAGAATTGCATATGCCTACTCCCCAAACTTGTGGCGAGTGTCATCCTCAGCAAACAACAGAATTTATGTCAGAAGCTGAGCGTGGTCGTCCTAATCATATAGAAGGTTTGGCTGCTAATGTGATTCCACCATGGTATCCGGAAATGTTCCGCAGGGGGTATCCGACAGGGCAGTTTGGTTGCGATCTTTGCCATGCCACAGACCGTTGCAACATTTGTCATACAAGACATAAATTTGCGGCGGCTGAAGGTAGAAGGCCAGAGGCATGTATGAGCTGTCATATGGGTTTTGATCATCCTGATGCAGAATCGTATGGAGAATCAAAGATGGGTTATATTTACCATCTGGAAGGTGAACATTGGGATTGGGAAAAGCCATTAGCAGAGATTGTTCCTGGTAAGGATTATAGAACGCCGACATGCCAGTTCTGCCATTTTGATCAGGGGAATGGTAAATTTGCCCATAACCCTGTAACTAAGGGTGTATGGAGAATGGGTACTGTTCCACCAAAAGGTGTAGATTACAAGTCATCATTGAAAAATTATCCTCACGGTATAAATCTTCCACCTCTGAATTATAGTCTCGATGTATATTCTCCAGATAATAAAAAGAGAGCGGATCAGTGGGTGGCCGTATGCAGTAAGTGCCATAGTCCACGATTTGCTAGGTTATATCGTGAAAACTTGAATGATTTTATGTTCGAAATGTGGAGATTGCAAGACAGGGCACAAGCTATATTAGATGATATCGTAGCAAATGATGAATTTGAAGTTCCTATAAAGGAAAGGGATATCTTTCCATTAGGTGATATACTTGCTGATGCACTAGGACCAGGAATATTGGGAGATGCCGTGTATAATGCATTTAAAACTCAGGGTGGAAAGGTGCCGGTTATCGGACCAATTCTTGGTTTGCATGGTTTGTTCGCTACGGGAAGGAACAACCCTTCGGAGATTGAAATTACTTACGCTGATATGTGGTTTGGAGATAAAGCGCATGCTTATAAGGGTGTTGCACACGGTCAGCAGGACATCGCATGGTGGTATGGTGCAGCAAAGGTATATCAGAAGATTAATATACTGGAAAGCCAGTCCATAGCACTTAAGAGGGGAAAGAAGGTTGATCAACTTTTAGCAGCAAAGGAAAGAAAAGGTATTGCCGGTATGGTAGGAAGTATTGTTGGTGTTGTTGCAGTGGTAATGATCGGCGCTGCAATGTGGAGAAAGAGAAGAGAGAGCCGGCATTGAAATGTCGTTTCCTTAATCTGATATGAAAAACAAAAAAGGCATCTGGTGACAGATGCCTTTTTTGTTGATAAATCGCATTAAAGGATTATGAATATTGGAGAAGTGCATGTTAAATAATATCAGAAAATACGTTTTGGGTTCGCTGCAATTTGGTGCATTTCCGTATGATTTTAAAAGTGATAGTGAAGCCTACAATAAATCCAGGATTGTGATCATGGGAGTGCCTTTCGATGGAACTGCTACTTATCAAACAGGAACAAAAACAGGTCCAAATGCAATATTGAATGCATCTGTGAATGTGGAACCTTATGATGATGAATTAGGTGAAATATATAAGGTTGGGATTTTTACGGCAGGGACTCTTAATGTAGAAGAAATACATACAGACCCAAAAAGGGTAATTGAATCGGTATATAAAGCCAGTAAAGGGATTGTGAAGGATAATAAATTTCTGGTAACGTTGGGAGGTGAACATTCTATTTCACAAGGAGTAATAAAGGCATACAAAGAAAAGTATAAGAGGTTATCCATCCTTCAACTGGACGCACACCTTGATTTAATGGAGCAGTTTGGAGGAACTAGATACAGTCACGCAAGTGTATCCAGGAGGGCAGTCGAGGATTTGAGATGTAAAGTAACCAGTTTTGGTGTAAGGGTAGTATCAAAGGAAGAACACAACTTTTTCAAAAAGAACAAGAGCGATGTATCGGTATTTTATGCAAAAGATATCTACGATAACGATTCGTGGCATGAGGAAGCTCTCGATACTTTAGAATATAATGTATATATTACTTTAGATGTGGATGGTTTTGACCCGTCCATTATGCCTGCAACCGGTACACCTGTTCCTGGTGGTTTGGGGTGGTATCGGGTGATCGATTTTCTTCGTAAGGTGTATAAAGAGAGAAAGGTGGTGGGGTTTGATGTCGTGGAGTTGAAGCCAAATCCAGGGAATGAGGCGCCAAACTTTTTGTCCGCAAATCTTGTGTATAAAAACATTGGATTTTATAAAAAATATACTCTTTTATCTTAGGAATGATTATAAAGAATAAGAGTACATACATTTTTGCCATATTATTTTTAGCGCCTTCCTTTGTTTTTGCTGAAACCTCTTATGATTTATCGCCAGATTTAAAACTTTCCATAGAAAATCACTTGCGGTTTTCTGGAAATACTTTTGGGAATACTATTGACCTGAATAGTGATAATAGTGACAGTGTTACTTATATGGGATATACCTATGATACGAAACTAAATTTTACCTATAAAGAATATTTGACATCTTTTGTAAAACTGGAGAGTAACGGACCGTTTGACTTTGATGCACCGCTTGTGTCTGACAGGAAAATCAATACTCGTTATGGAGAGGTCGATAACTACAGCATTCCAGAGGTAATTCCACGAGTTGAAGAATATTGGATAGATTCTGTAGTTTTTAATTTGCCGGTAAAATTTAAGATTGGTCAGTACCCGTATCAGGTAGGGAACGGTTATGCCCTTGGAGGATACTATGAGAATTACGGTGCAAGTATTTATAGCACTAATGAGAATTTTCAATGGAGGGTATATTACGCAAAACCCGATTTAGAAAACAAAATTATTCTAGGACCTCAAGTACCACAAGAAAGGGCATTGGATGTAGAATATGACTCAAATGCCCATTTTATGAGTTTTGATACTATTATTAAATGGGGTGATCATACATTCCAACCTTATGTAGGATTATTACACGATACGACACCGGGCACGAGCAGGGTTAATACGTATCCTTTCCCGGTAAATGAGGATAATTTGGGAACCATCGGCATGGATACAGATATGAATTTTGATAAGTTAAATTTTGGATTTGAAGTTGCAAAGAATTTTGGTGGTGCGAATGTTATTGGGGATGATTCCGATGTAGTTCATAAAGGATACATGGCATATGCGGACGTATCGTATAGTTTTGAAAAACTTGTCCCCAGGTCTAAATTATTTCTTAGTTCCGGCAACAAGATGGATGGTGACGACGTGTTAAGCGGCAGATTCACCTCACACAGTAATAATAGTTTTTCTGTATATTCTCCTACAAATGCAAACCTCTCAGATACCATTTATCCAGCAGCTTATGGGCCCTATTTAGCGACAGGCGGCGGTTATGCCCTGAATTACGGCATTGCTCGCCCAAGTGCATTTGGTGATTCATATCAATTGAACGATCTTGTCATGCCCAATATGGGAGTTGATGTGCAGATAACAGAGAAATGGTCAGTGTCGTTTGATTACTGGTATCTGAGGAGTTTTGAGCATGCCGTAGGAACACGCAATGACCGTGCTATTACGTTAAGCTCTGATTTGGGGCACGAATTAGATTTTTATAGCAGCTATGATTTAACAAAACATATTTCCTTTAATCTCCTGACTGGGATATTTTTCCCTGGTAAGTATTATCACGAAAAGAGGGATGACGGCGATGTTTTAGGTCTGGCGCCATCTCCGCGATACGATGGGGATGCCGACCAAGCTTATCAAATTGAATTAGCCACTGAGATTACATTTTAAAATCGTAGAAACTTTAAAACAACAATCCCAAATACGCCGAGAAATTCATTTAAATAATTAATCTTTGAATATCCAAGTATGCTTCGTATTGTTGCAGTCAAACACTTGAATAGCACAAAAGTAAGACATGAATAGAACAAACAGGATTTATTCTATAGTTTTTATTTTTTGGTTGGGGTTTATTTGTAACTTATACGGATCAGATATAGTTACCCCTCAATCAAAGATCAATAATATAAATGAAGATAAGCCAGTGCTCAATGTCTATACGTGGGTGGATTTTATTGAGCCCGAGATTTATTCGGATTTTGAAAAGGAATTCCATGTAAAAGTTCATATTGATTTTTATGATGACGAAGAGTTAATGTTTTCAACAATCCAGTCTGGGGCAGGTCAATATGACGTTATTTTCCCAAGCGATTCTTTAACAGATGTCATGTTAAAATCAGGTTTATTATCGAAACTCAATATGCGTCGCATTCCAAATATGCGTTATCTGAGAGATAAATTCAGGGTTATTACCAAAAGAAAGTGGATGGGGTATAGTATACCTATTGATTGGGGAGTTACCGGTATTGCTTATAATACAAAATACGTTAAAGAATGTGTCGATAGCTGGGATATTTTTGGGAAGACAAAATATAAGGGTAAAATGGCTCTTTTGAATAATAGCTATGATGTAATGACGGTTGGACAAAAGAGATTAGGTTATTCTTTAAATCCTGATAACCCTACAGATATAATTGAGTCGTTTAAAATATTAAAGGCGTTTAGACCATTTCTTCAAGAAGAAGGATTTATGCCTTATAATAAAATTATGGAAAAGTTGAAGAACGAGGAGTTGTGGATTGCACAATGTTACAATGGCGATGCAGCCTTGGTAAATGAAGAAAATAATGCTATAAAATTTGTTATACCAGGAGAGGGAACTGGTTTCTGGATGGATAATATAGCAGTTCCTGTTGATGCAAAACATAAACAACTTGCTGAAAAATTTATTAATTTTATGCTCCGTCCCGAAATTAGCGCCCGGCATACCAACTATTGTTATTTTGCCAATTGTAATAAAAAAGCTGGACTCTTTGTAGAGAAAGAAATATTAAGCAATCCATATGTCTATATAAACAAAAAAGAAATTGATAAATTGGAAATGTACAAAATCTTGAATCCAGATGTTCAAAAAAAGTTTAATGAGTGCTGGGCGGAACTACTGAAATATTAAATTCTCATGCCTCTTTGATATCGCACGGGAAATGAGGTATTATTGTTGTTGTAGGTATTGAAAATTATGTATAAGACAAAAAGGATTATCTCCATTATTGTCGTCATAGTGTTGGGATTTATTCTTCAGGATATTTTTGGTTGGAATGTAGGAGAGATTCAAGCAAATAATCGGGAAGAAACAGAGGCACGTTCTTTCTTGCTCAACGTGTACACATGGGTGGAATATATTGCACCTGAGATTATTTCAGATTTTGAAAAAGAATTTCATGTAAAAGTTCATGTTGATTATTATGACCTTGAAGACGAAATGTTTTCTATAGTCCAGTCTAAACCCGGGATGTATGATCTTGTTTTCCCAAGCGAGAGTTCTATGGATATAATGATAAATTCTCATTTGTTGTTGAAACTGGATAAGCGCCACATTCCCAATGATAAAAATCTGAAGGCAAGATTCAGGACCATTATAAATAAAAATTGGAAAGGGTATTGTATCCCGATAGATTGGGGAGTTACAGGCATTGCGTATAATACAAAATACGTAAAAGAACCTGCTGACAGTTGGTGTATATTCTGGAACCCTAAATATAAAGGGCATACGGCGCTGGTGGATGATCCCTTTGAGGTTTTTTCGGTAGGGCAAAAACGACTTGGATATTCTTTAAATCCAAAAGACTGCAATGAATTGGACGAGGTGCTGAAAATTTTAAAAGAACTAAAACCATTACTCCACGATGAATGCTTTATGGCTTATAATAAGATTAAGGAAAAATTGAAAAATGAGGAGTTGTGGATTGCCCAGTGTTACAATGGTGATGCGGCGCTGCTTAATGAAGAAAATAACAATATAAAATTTGTAGTACCCAAAGAAGGCACAAGCTTCTGGATTGATACTATAGCGATTCCTGCTGGTGCGAAAAACAAACGACTTGCGGAGGAATTTATCAATTATTTGTTACGTCCAGATATTGCCGCAAAGCAAACCAATTATTCTTATTACGCAAGTTGTAATAAAAAGGCGTGGGCATTTGTTGACAGGCAGTTATTAAGAAATTCGTATATCTTTATAGATAGAAAAGAAATAAACAGATTAGAATTGTATGAAGTCCTAAATCCTGAAATTCAAAGAAAGTTTAATGAGTGTTGGGCGGATCTCGTGAAATATTAAATTATGTGATTCTTTGATAATCCATAATAGTGAAGAATATCTTGTGATTCTTTATGTTTTACGTCGGTTAAAAGAATAAGATGAATTGTTACAAATTATATAAAAGGGACTGAAATATTTATGAAGCTAAGAAAAAATAAAATACCGTTGTTTGTAGTGTTTGGATTGTCCTTTATTGTAGGACTCATACTGCTCATTATACCATTTACCTCAAAAATGCCTGATGGGCTTGAAAAGGTGTCAAAAGATACGGTGGGATTTGTTAAAAAAGATGACTTCAAACCTTCAGTGGATGCTCTTCTGCCGGGTTATACGGTACCTGGAATAAAACACAAATTTGATACCAAACGATACGCAGGTATTATTGGGATGTTTATTGTGTTTGGGATCACAGTATTCATTGGGTACTTACTGAAAAAGAAACGTAAAAATTTATAGATATTAATTGCCCTGTTGTAGCGCCTGATTTAAAGGGATGTCAATAATTATCTTGGTGTGCATAACAATAGTATGATTTGATCTTGCTAACACGATAACATAACAAACTTCAAGTATGGTTCAATTACGTGGACTCCATCGGTTGGGAAATCTAAACCTTGTGATGAAACATCAATGAGTTTGTATGGTTTTTGCGTGAAATCTTTTACCAGGGATAATAATTGAAAAAATTTCGAGAAGTTCGTCTTTGCAATATTGGTAGAAAAGGCGAGAATTCCATCCTCACGAAGGATATTGAGTCCAGCCCCTATTAAGCAAGGGATGTCTTTTTCTGCGGTGAATATCTTTGTCTTACTTGTAGAAAAACTGGGCGGGTCAATAATAATCACGTCAAATGTCCGTCCCTTTTTTTGAAACCTTCGCAACCACTCCCATACATCTCCCACGATAAATTCGTGATTGTTTACATCAAGTTGGTTCAGTGAAAAATTCTTTTTGCTCCATTCTATAGCCTTTTTGGACAGGTCTATATTGGTTGTACTGGTAGCACCCCCTAAAATTGCGTAAATTGAAAAGGAGGATGTATAGCAAAAACAATTTAGCACCTCCTTGCCTTTGGCTAAGGATTGTATCTTTTCCCGGTTATCCCTTTGGTCCAGAAACAGTCCGGTTCCACCTCCTTCGAGAAATGATATGTTGAACTTTATGCCATTTTCCGTTACAACAAAATCTCCCGGAATTTCCTTTCCTGACACCAAAAGAGTTTTAATGTCTTCACCCTTTAACCGTATCTTTTCCGTAATACTATCTGGCGTTAAAGTTTCAATAATGGTGCTGCAAATCCATTCCTTTGATGATGTATCACACGGTTTAAAATATTGCACAAGGAGATTTTTATCATAGACATCAATTGTTACATCCGGCAGGTTGTCACCATATGAGTTTATTAAACGGTATACATTTGTAATGGATTGGTTTATATATTTTTTTCTGAATGTCAAAGCCTTATAAATTATTTGTTTATAGGGTAACATGTTTTATATTTTCCTTTGGAACAAAATAAACTGCGATAGTGTTTGATAGCATGTAGATTTTAGATTGATTGTTGTTACAAATAAGGAGATTAAATTTTATGATGAGCACTTTTTTTGTATGCCCTAATTGTGGTAACGATAAGGAATTTAAGATTTTTACAAGCAATTTCCAAGTCATCAGGCAATCTCCCGAACTTGGGAAACGTGTAGTTGAAAGCGATGCCTTACCCAGTTTAAGGCAAAACGATAATTATATTGAATGCCAGTTGTGTTTAAAAAAATACGAGTATGACAACGCAGCGGCAATTGGCAAAAAATATATTCAAGCGTCACAAAGACTTCAAAAGTAAAAATACTTCTTACCAAACCCGGTGTCTCATCACAAGGATGGGACACCCTCCTTTCCCGATTTCGATAGCTTAATGGCGTCTAAAACGAGTAGTTATGTTCCTTTTAAATTGGGTCAATATGAACAAATGTCTTGTGAATGCCTTCTATGGCTTCAACCGCTCTTTGGACGTTTTTTCCAATATCGTGTGCCTGTATTATCGTCAAATCTTGATCCAAGGAAATATGGATTTCAACATGGATATAATTACCTACATAATGTGCGCGGACATCGTGAATACCAATAACTCCCGATACCGTACCAGCTTTCTTTTTTATCATCTCCATGATACTGGAATTGGGTTGCCTGCCCATGAGGTAATCAATGTTTTGAGCGCCAATTTTGTAGCCTGAGTAAATTACCCAAAAGCTGATAAGGATTGCAGCAATATCATCCATTTGCGGATAACCATATAACCCACAAACAACTCCGACCAAGGCAGTAGCAGATATATATACATCGTTCCTGCTGTCGATAGAGCTTGCCAATAAAGCAGGACTGTTTATTTTACGGCTAACACTTTTAAAATAGGTAGACATGATAAATTTCAAACCAATAGATACCAGGAGTACTGCAATTGCGGATATTCCGATCTTGTGCTCGTGCGTTTCCATGAGTTTGAAAATAGAAGTGTGGAGTATTTCGAATCCTAAAATTCCGGCAAAAATAGCAACGATAAGACCTGCTATTGGTTCTGCACGATGGTGCCCGAAAGGGTGCCCTTCATCCGCCTGTTTTGAAGAGGTTTTTACGGCAAAGAAAATGATTACTGAAGAGACAATGTCTGTGAGCGAATTCACAGCATCCGAGATAATGGCCAGACTATTCGATGTAAGACCAGCCGTGATCTTTATGGCGAATAAAAAGGTATTGCAAATGATTAAAATAATAGTTGCTTTGCTGCCTTTATTTTTCATTGGGGGTCTTTCATTTTTGAATCAAAGCAAGTAAATCCTACAAAATCATTTTGTAATATCTACAAGATTGTAGCGTTAAATACAATGAAATATTTTTGTATTTTTAACCTTTTTTATAGTGGACTTATAATGTCTTATAGTCAAATCATATAAGCCGGTATTTGTGTTGAGAAATTAAAGAACAGAATTAACCACATTTATCTCAATTATGGTTAATTAGCATTATAGATATGAGTAATCTGGAGATAATAAAATGAGAAAACCAATCGTTGTTACTTTAATTACATCATTTGTCGGACTCGTTATCCGAGTTACATATTTCTTATGTCAATAAGAATAAAGATTGTCTGGCTTGTCACACGGAACATAGAGAGGATAATCTTATTCATCATAGCTAAAAGGAAGGTGTTTGAAATGGAAATTATATTCGTTCGATTGGTTGCATTCATTGCTTGCATTGTTGCTACAATTGTTGGCTCTATATTTTTGGGGACAGTATTAGACTATGCTGGGTATGAACGCTTGCATCACCTTGTTGGTACAATTGGCGCCAGCCTCATATTGATTTCTATTGTCTATTCTTTAAGAAGGCGAAAGATTCTTTTAAAATCCGGCAACTTAAAACATTGGCTGACTGCTCATGAATGGCTTGCAATTGTTGGGACTGGGTTGGTATTCATTCACGGTGGGTTTTATGGGCACGCAGTTGTTCCGCTTATTACAACAGGTGTCATGTTTGTAACTGTTGTGAGTGGCCTAACAGGAAGGTATCTTTATTTACATGTAAGTAAAGAACTAATGTCACGGAAAAAAGAAATGGAAGAAAAAGGGCTGACTAAAAATGAAACAGAAGACACTCTTTCCTCGCTCGTTGTTACCCATGGGGTCATGAAACATTGGCGCACAGTTCATATCCCTATTGTTTTTGCCCTGGCGATGACAGTTACGTATCATATCTTATCGGCATTGTATTATGAGGGGTTTGGGAGATAGTTTCAACTATGAAAAAACCAGCCACTATTACCTTGCTTATATCGCTTGCAGTGCTAATTATTATTTGGGTTATAGGCTTAAGATTTCCTACGCATCTTTATTCTACAGGCGATCTGCATAAAGACCACCAGGGCATTAAAAATTGCAGGCAATGCCACATCCCTTTTAAAGGTGCAAATTCTAGTTTATGTATGACAAGTGACTGTCATACTTTCGACAGATTGTCACACCTTGCCAACAAACCATTAGCAGACCTGCATATTTCTTACATTGACAAAGACTGTCTGGATTGTCATACCGAACATCAAGGGATGACAGGAAAGATAACTAAATCCTTTGACCACAAAATACTTGCCATAAGAATATTAGACGAATGTGCAGCATGTCATATTGCAGATTATCAAAAGTTTCATCCAAATAGATATAACACAGATTGCAAGTTGTGTCATATTTCCACTACAGGGTGGAAGATTATTTCATTTAACCATAACACGATATTGGGAAAGATGAGTTGTATAAGCTGCCATCCATTACCAAGTGATAATAAACACCAACAATACGCGGAAACTTGTGAAACCTGTCATGTAACGGATGACTGGCGGAAAACCCATTTTAACCACGATGCACTTATTTCTACACAGACTTGCGTAGAATGTCATAAAAAACCTGAAGACGACCTTCACAAAACCATTTCGGAAGACTGTAAAACGTGTCACTTAACCAAGAAATGGAAACCAGCTATCTTTGATCATGATAAATATTTTCCTCTTGCCGGAGATCATTATGTGTCATGTAACACCTGTCATCAAAATAGTAATTATAAGCAATATACGTGTTTGAACTGTCACGAACATAATACACCACATATACGACACGAGCACGAAGAACATGGTATATACGATTACGGAGCTTGTCTGAGATGCCACCAGATGTCGATTAACGGAAAAATTTATGGCAATCCCCAAGCCGAAGGTTTTGATGATGAAGGGGAAGATGGGGATGAAGATTGAGTGTTGTATATTCGATAGAAAAATATCCGGAATTATTTACTTGTCAATTACCAGGCATTTCTCAGAATAACCCCTTTTATTTTTAAATTTTGTGTGTATAATACCAACCAGCGGTAATACATCCAATATCCATCAAGGGGGGAAAGTCATGTCAAATTCTTCATGGTATCTCACTAAGTTAGTGAGACTCATTATTTTCACACCTTTTTTACTCGGGTTGATTTGGTTTACGGGATGCACTACACAAACGAAAACAGCGAGTGTTCTTCATGAAGAACAGACGGTATCTGTCAAAAAGGAGAGCGGTATTACGGTGGAATCTTTAAAATGTATTACGTGTCACGAAGAGCGCGGTATAACTCACGGTTGGATTGCCGATTGGGAGGGTAGTAAACATGCCAGAAAGGGTGTGGGGTGTGAGTCTTGTCATATAAGCTCTGCTTTGGAACCTGCTGTTAAGGAGGCATCGGAACAGGGGTATCTCTACACTGGTGGAAGCAATTGTGAGGATAAAAGGGTTAGTCGCCAGGTTATTGCGGGTAGCTGTGGAAAATGCCATTTGAAGCAGTACAATGAGTTTATGAAGAGTCGCCATTCCATCGGTTGGCAGAGAATGGCGGACTGCGGTCAATATATAGAGATTTCCAAAGAGACCCGTTCGGCAAATTGTGAGCAGTGCCATAACATACAGTTTAAGTGCGATTCATGTCACACAAGGCATACCTTTAATACCCTCGAATCAAAAACGCCGGAGGCTTGCATGACGTGTCACATGGGGTCAGATCAACCACATTATGAGATATACATCTCTTCCAAGCATGGCGCTGTTTACACGGCTAGCCAGTCCAGTATATTAAAAGAATCTGAATCCATCAGATCATTACGGTCACCAATATGTGTTACATGTCATATGCCTCAGGGTACTC
>JAHFOY010000071.1 GCA_023261485.1 Planctomycetota bacterium | reverse complement strand
TATGCACAAAAGGATTAAGCAGAAGGTATACCGGATCATCTTCAAAATCCTGAGGGAATAATACCGAATCGTCAAAGGATGATTCTTGAGTAATTTTATTCCAATCGCTAAGTTCCGGCAGGGAACTAGCCCAGGGTTCGGGGGGCTCTTCTTCCATTTCCTCGTAACGGAGGTCTATAGCCCTGATTTCATAATCATCATCGTCCTCGTCTTTTATTTCCGGAATCTCGGAAAGGTCTAAGAACCTTTCCGGATGTTCCGGGCTAAAGGCTGCATCCCTGTTTCTCATCAGTTTATAAGTGATTAACTGTTTTTCCATCATCTTGTCCCTTTGTTCGCTTTCTTCCATCATCCGCTTCATACCTTTTTCAAGGCTTGTCCCAGAAAGTCCTTCGGCATCAACCACGGCGATGAGGGATTCTTCGAGCCGGGCTTGTTCCCGGTAATAATCCAACCAACATTCAGGCGACCACGCAGTATTGGCTTCCGGTTCTTCTGGTCTCATCCTTCTTTCTTGCCGGAATCCTTCAAACATATCAAGGATAATCTGAAAGTCCGGCGCAATTCTGGTTATATCGCGAAGGAAACGGATGCCGGATTGGGATTTTTTACTGGAAAGTTTGTCTATCTTTGCCAGGACATCCCTGAGTAAATTGAGAGCGCCGTCGGTATCATCCCGGAGATAATAGGTCAATACACTATGTATGCCTTCTTTTATCGCCTGTAAACCTTCTATGATTGATGCAACATTTTCTCCTTCTTTATTCTTAGATATATCTTCCTCAAGGCGGTCGATTATACAGGGCATGAGGAACATCAACCGGTCAAGACCGGGAAGACGGCCGATTCCGTCCCGCGGGTCGTCCGGGTCATGGGAAATATTTTCATCAGCCTTGCGGAAGAAATCATCCAGTTCGGCAAAAACGTCCCTGGTTTTGGATATCTCTGCGAGAACCTGTTTGTGACCTGCTGTGTTTCGTTTATTCATCTTTTTCCAGATTTTAATAAAACTTGTTTACGGTATTAGTCATTGCATA
Source organism: Planctomycetota bacterium (assembly GCA_023261485.1). Lineage (GTDB taxonomy): Bacteria > Planctomycetota > Brocadiia > Brocadiales > Brocadiaceae > Wunengus. The sequence continues at coordinate 13,905 of JAHFOY010000071.1, read as the reverse complement.
AATTCTTTAAACGATTTTTTCATATTGCGTAAAATGTTTACTGCTCTGTACAAAACGATAAGGGATGATTGTCTTTACCAATATCCGATGTTCCCCCAGTTTGACTGTCCCTGAACCATAGGTACTTATCCGATCAAAGCCGTCTATTGCATTACACAGAGGTTCTCCAAAATTATCGAGATATTGTGCCCAAAGAAAATTGCCTGTAGTCAATTGTTCATTCTCCTGATTATATGTATATCCTTTAGGAAGCTTACCCTCACAAATCGAATCTCCAACATATTGCCAGAAAGAGCCCCTTTTACCAATACAATTAATATGGCTACCTAAGCACTTTAAAAGAGTTACAATATCTTTCGAAAAACCTTTTATACCCAACGCTACATTAAGGGCATCGTTGCTATAAAAACAGAATTCCCGATAAGCAATGGTAGGAACATAGAAACCTTTAGGTGCATCCCTCTCTTCCTGACGAATTTTTACAAAGGTATTCTGCACAATACAAACAGAGGGTGGGTTAAATTTAATTTCACAATCCTTAATCAAGTCGAATACCTGCCTAGCTTTAATTTCTGCCTCACTGCCCTCAAATACTCTAAAACAGGCGTCAATCAAAGTCATCTTAAAGGCATAAGGAGTTGGAACCAAAAGAGTCTTCCCACCCTTATTTGTGGCATGGGTCATCCTGAGAGAAAAGAGACTCACCGGGAGGTAACTTAAAATAAGCCATTCCCCGTCCTGACTATTGGTAAAATTTTCTTTAGCCATCTTAGCCTCCATAAGGCTGAACTTTGCCTAAAATATCTGCTATAATCCCACTGAATGCGGCAAGTCCATCAAATGTCGTTACTGTTATAGGGCTGCTGGTGGTTGTCCTGTTCAGGTTTTCAGCAATCTTCTTTATCTCTTCCCGATAATTTGGATTAAGACCACTAATCACTGGGGCTGGTAAAGTGCTTAAAGATGTCGCCACAACCCCACCAAAATCAAGGATGTGTGGATGTTGTGTATTACGATGAGCACCTGTTGGTTTAATAAAAGTATTCAGAACACTTTTTAAAAGGGCCTTTATTCTGGCTTGCCTGTCTACTCCGTCCACATATGCAAGGGTGATGTCATTCCGACCAACCTTATAGAGGTCAACATTTACTACGACCGCGTATTGGCCCGAAGATGCGGGTCGGTGAAAAATATTCTGTCCAAGATTCCCTCCTGCCCCAGAACCTTTACCGCGGCCTTCGGGAACATACTTGGCATGGAAATATGATTCCGTCCTTGTGTTATCTGGACATCCCACAACCCAACCAAATTCGATAGCTGATTTACGAGCAATAGATCGTCCCTTCCCACCTATGTCACTGGTAACCATGATACCTTCGGAGTCATCAATAAGACATCTTTTTATTGCCTCAGAAAGAATCTCGCTATCCTTGGTGTCGGCTTTGAATTCCTCTTTTTTTGTGAATGTTTCGTCAGCACATATCCTGTTGGCATCAAAGGTTTCACAACCTTTACATAAAGGGAGGTTATTTGATTTTGCCTCCATAAATAAATGCTCGGCTTGGATATGTTTGAACATATCACCGGAAATAGCGTTGACAGTGTGGTTTTTACCTGTTGTATCAACAATCTCCACCATTCGCGTCATCATGGTATTTCCTTCGCTGCCTTCGTTGTTCAAGGCGTGCAGATTCATGGTAACAATGCCGGAAATACTTAAAGAATGAAGTTTCATCTTAATTGCCCTCCTTATTGGTTAAATTTAGACTTCCGTTTCAATCCTTGGCGCCCTGGCATAGCCGTATGCTAATAAAAGCATTCCAACGAGTTCTACCCCGTGTTTTTCAATAAGTCCAATTACTGAATCCAAGTCTTCCTTTTTGATAGAATGTCCCTTGCCTTTCAAACGGTGTTCTACCTCCCAGTTTTGTGTTTGAACAAAATCACACAGTACAGGAACAAATTCTCTGATACCTCCCTTTATTTTCTGCTTCCATTGCTGGGCAAGTCCAAAATGAGTCTCCCGTTCCCCAAGAGAGACGGCATAGATGGTACAATTTCGTATTCCCCTTGCGACACTCAAAAACCCTGGGTTTTCTACAATCTCTTTCATTCCGTACCCCCTTTCAAAAAGTATCGTTAGATTTTCCGTAGAAAATTCTTTTGCCCATTCTTTCTTACCTCGTTTTTCCATAATATAGACTGCAAATCTCGCCAAGAAATCAAGCAGGTCTGACACGCCACCAGTTGTAAGCCATTTTCTATATTGCTGAAGAATTGGAACATCGCCGGAATGAGTTTCATCCAGAGACCCCAAACATCCTGCTTTTCTCTGGCCGTTTTCGTAATATCCAATATGCTCACGGATAATTCCTAAAAAAGCATTTGCCTCCTCTCTGTTTTCAATGCGGAACCAATTTGGCAACGGTAAAAATGCGTCATTCATGAGGGCTGCTGCCGTTCCCATGCTTTTAAAAAATGCCTGACGTAATCCTCTTACTACTTCTGCCGGTCTTTTTCGTCTTAAACCGATAGATTGCCCCATGACATCAGAATGCATTATCAACTCTTCCGCCAACCGCAGAGAGGCTTCTATATCCAGCCGTATGCCTCCCCAAAGATTCAGGTCTAAAAGTTTTTCCCTGAGCAGGGACAGTGCTTTTGGTCCTATCTCGGCAGGTTCAATGACAAAGAGTTTAAAGTCATCTCCATTACGATAAGGAAGCATAGCAATATAAGCCCCACGATATTTCATCCATTCAGCGAACGGTTGAACAACTTCATTGCTTATTGCTCCAGGAGATTTTGCTACTGTTTTAGCCGAATGCACACCTTTTCCAGAAGCGGGGTTGTAGAACTGGCTATTGCTTACTTGAAGCGGCTCAAACCGTTCAAGCGGTTCAAACAGTCCAAGTTCATTTTGTACCCATTTAAGCGCCTCCGCAGAATTTTGGACGACCCAGTGATAGACGTCTTTGTCTGAACTCCACCCCTTTCTCATTGATTCAAGAATTGCAGCAGGACGGTACTCTCTGTGTGGTTTTTCAATTGTGGATAGACCTTGTTCTTCAAGTGCCGTATCTATTACTTTCTTCCTTTTAGCAGCCCCCTTTTTTTGTACGTCTGCACGACTTTTTTCCTCTTCGTAGTCCAAAACCAAGACGCCAGACGGCTTGTCCTTTTCCTTACTCTTTTTCCAAATGTAATAAAATCCCGGCGATGGCGGCTTTAATCCTTCTGGTGACACGTCCTTTGGGCATTCTATTTGGAAGTGAGTTCCCATATCCCGGATGATTGTTTGTGTGCCACTTATCTCTTCCAAAAGGCTGGCAGTCCCTATTGCCCTTAATGAATCGGCATATGTCCCTGTTCCTTTGGGAACTTCTATTGCTTTCATCACTCTCTTCCTTTCTGGCTTTTCTGATCAGCCAATCGAAGCCTTCTGACAAGAAACACATAAAGAGGCCATAATCTTTCGTCAGTACTATTTTTACTGAAACACAAGAGGTCGTCCTTAAACATATTTTGAACAACATTGTCAGGCGACTTGTTGAAAATAACTTTCCTATCGGAATTAAGCGGAAGAGTTTCCTTTACCCATTTAGAGGCATCATCAATCAACTTGAAATCTCCCAAAGATTCCGTAAACGCCCCATGATGCCTGGCAATAGCTGTCCAAACGGCAACAGCAACATCTTCTCCCAGACAATCTATTAACCATTGTCCCATTGCATATGCCCCTTCAGCAGCGTGGGGAGGTTGTTTCGGCAATTGCATCTTCTGCTCAAAATCCGTCTCAGGGTTATAATCTGAGTGGGCAATAGGCTCGGCTGTTAACTTTTGAGGGTTTTTGAATTGTTGCCACTTCCGAACCGACTCTTGCCATTTTACGGAAAGTTTCCCCACATCATGGAGAGCACAACTCATTACAGCCCATATTTCTAATTGATCGGCTGAAACTCCATATTTACGACTCAGCTTTATTATAGCATTTCGATAGGAATGGTTCCTGGCACAGCATTCCTCAACCACTTTTTGGATATGCTCTCTGTAAGTTTCATAATGGATTTTGTAACAAGGAATAGCTGGCCTGTCGAAGTATCTTGGTTCTTCATATTCCCCTTTCATTCCGATTTGCAGGCCGAGAATCGGAGAATAGAATGCAAATTCAGGATTAATGACAATAAGCCACGAAACGTCCTTGATTTGGTCTTTCGAAGTAATCGGATCCCATCCAAATGAAATATCGCTTTCATCAATAATATTAGAGTTTTCCACCGGATACCAGGCAACCGTCTCTCCAAAATCCCGGCATTCCTCAAAAAATGGCGCAAGGTTATAAAGGCTTGTTCGAGGAACAGAAATCATTCGCGGCCACTTGTCTTTATTGAACTGTAAAGAACGTGGATTATTAGTGATAATTACATTTACAGACGCTACATTTCGTACCAATTCTCTAATAGCTGTTTCATTCCGACCATCCATAGCCTCGTGAATCTTGTTTTTTAAGTCATGGTGATTTTGTTGATATGCTTCCAAATATTTAGCTTCATGTCTTGAATGCACCTTATCAAGCCGCTCAATCTCGGCCCTAAAATCAAGAAGTTCCCCGCCTTCTGGCAGTTGTTCAAGAACAGGTCTCGTATCTGTAACTAAAATCGCCTGTTCAGCATCTCGATAAGGACCCAACTTCGAGAATCCCTTTTCATTAGTTTCTAATTCATAAATCCAAACTGTTCCAATACCCCTCTCTCCTTCATATCTTGCACAGCGACCAGCCCGCTGGACAATGCTGTTCAGAGGAGCAAGCTCTGTGTGAAGATTATCAGCAGAAATATCAATCCCTGCTTCCACAACCTGGGTTGTAACAAGGATCACATTGGTTTTACTGGCTTCCTTTCCAAACCAATCCTTGAGTCTATCTTCTGTTTTCTTTCGATCCTCCGAATAAAACCTGCTGTGAAGCAGAAAAAGTGTTGTTTCCGTATCTTTTAGGCAATTCTTCAATTCATCAAAGATGCACTGAGCCCTCGTAACAGTATTAAGAATAATAATAGAACGTTTACCATTATGCTGATTTAGGATGTCATCGACAGAGAGCGGCCTGTTTATCCAACAGTAAGTGCGCTTCTTTTTTTTGTGGGAAGGGAGAGCCAAAACCTCTTCGCGATTCAGTTGAACTGTTTCACCGCCAAGGATTCCCCTCAGTGTGTCCAGGCTTTTGGTTGCAAGTGTTGCTGTCATAATAACGAATTGGGAGAAGGGCTTCAGCCTGTCCAGCATTTCAATGGCAGTATCCATTGACTTGCCGGGTTCCAAAAGATGAAATTCATCAAAGACCATTAAACTTCCAAGCAACGCTCCTGCATTAATATTTCCGACTCTTTGTGGAAGAGATACAGGGCAATTGAGATAAGAAGAAAGACATTGATCAACCGTGGTAAAAATTATATCGCCTTCAAAAAACGGATCATCTTTTTGTTCGCCCGTCTGAATGGCAATAACAATCTCATTCTCGGCATTTATACGTTCTTCTGGTAAATTCTTGACTTTGAACACTCTCTTACAACAGGCCACAGTTTCCGCATAAAGTGTGGTAGCCAGCGTTCTAAGCGGCAAAACGTATATCAAACGGTCGGCAAATGTCATTCTTTGACTTTTTGACCAGAGATAGGGCAACAATGCAGCCCAAGTCTTTCCAGCACCAGTAGGAGCACAAAGAAAAATATTATTACCCTCGCGAAGGTATTCTGCAACCCTCTCTTGGTAAGGATAGGGTTTGAGTCCTTGATTTCCGGTCAATTGGTCAAATAACTCTTTCATTCTTATCACCTATAGCAAAGTTTGTTCTGCTCTTGCCATATGATTCTCCGTATCCACCCACGGATTCCCTGTCCAATTGAATAATGGCATGGTCAACTCCTTATAAAAGTGTTCAAACAGTTTAAACCGTACAAGCCGTTCAAGCCGAAAAAACAGTTCAAACAGTTCAAGCCGATCAAACCGTTTAAGCTGTTCAAGCAAAAGAAACCGATCAAACAGATTAAGCCGTTTAAACAAGTTAAACCAATTCAACGGATTAATCTTTTTTATTTATTTTCCTCATCATTTCATCCATCGTTTCTTTCATGCTCTTTTTCTCCGGCATTTTGTATTTTGATCCCTTGTATCTGCTACCTTTCAGATGTTCCATGAAGTTGTTAATCATTATTGAGATACGTTTGCAATGCTCAATGAGGGGTTTTAGTTCATTCTGATTAATGTAGTTTTGATCTCCAGAGATATATAGCTGACATCGTACCTCACCGCACGAACCTTTTGCAATTGATAGAAACTGGATAAACTCCTGGTTGCCTCCCCTTTCATATCCTTCGGCTATGTTTGACATGATGGAAACAGACGCACGCCTTATCTGATCCCTTAGGCCAAAGTCTTTTGAGAAAGCAACATCTTTGGTAATCCCATAAATTTTGTTTGTCAACACCCTTGCCGCCTTCCAAACCTCAAGGTCTTCGAAATACATGTTTATCTCCTTTATAAAAAAACCGTTCAAACTGAGGAATCCGTTTAAACCGATCAAGCCGCGTAAGCATAAAAAATAAATAGTTTCAGCCGATTAATTCGTTTAAACGCTCAAACCGGTTAAGCAGTTCAAGCCGATGAAGCCGTTCATGCTGTTTGAGTTGTTCAAGTTGTTCAAGTTGTTCAAGCAGATAAACCGTTTTGAACTGTTTGAACGATTTCTACTGTTTAAGCCACTTCCACGTACCCGCACCCCATGCTGTTGTTTTGTCCAAAGCCGCATTCAAAGCCAATTTTGATTAATTCTTTTGAGCCAGACACGGTAAAGGATTGTAATGTACCTTTTATATTGACAGGCTTCACGCTGCCATCTATGCCCTTCTTAAAGACGGTAAACTGCTTTACCGACTTCCCATTTATTGTGTGAAAATTAAATTTCAACGGTTCACCTTCGAAGGGTTTGCCATAAAGAGTTTCGTGTTTGTGTAAGAGATTCTGATTGAGGAATTCTGCATATCCTTCGTCTCCCGGAAACAAGTAGATATCACGTTGCCCGGAAGGCATTGGTTTTTTGATGAAGATGGGGGATTCTAAGGGACGCAGGGTTAAGCAGTTTGAACTGTTTAAACTGTTTAAACCGTTTAAGCCGTTCAAGCTGTTCAAGCTGTTTGAACCGTTTGAACTGCTCATTGGGTCTGGCAGGGTTTCAATCCTATAAATAGTTACCTTTTGTCGTCCCAGGGTTATTTCATTTCCTTCCCTGAATATGCCGTCAATCAAGTGTTGAATGAATTTGTCAACCGGCGATGCAATTTGAAAGGAAAAAAGAAAGGGGTTGATTTGAGATGCTTTGAATGAAAAGCCAGTCGAGCCGTTTGAACCGTTTAAGCTGTTTAAGCCGTTTAAACCGTTTAAGCTGCTTAAATCGTTCAAGCCGTTCAAACCGCTTGAACTGATGATTTTGATTTGTTTGTGGAATATTATACCGGAAAATACAAAGAGCTTGAATCGTTTATCGTTTTTATAGACATAACCTTGCTCATGCAGCCATGAGGAATAATCAGGGTTCGATTTAGACAAAAATTCATAAATAATGGCTTGTAGCTGATGTTGATAGTTGAAGTCAATGATGCCGGATTTATCTGCTGAGAGGGTTATTTTTATCCTCATCTTATAGCATCAAAAATGTTTTTTTCGCATTATTAATGTTGGGCATAATAACAACTTCATTTATGCACGTCAATTAATATATATCTGAAAAAATTTCTACTCAATTTCTGCCGATCATTAACCCTTTTAGCACAAATTTGCCTTCGGATTTAGTATCTCCACACAACGTCATGATAGAGGATGTCTTCAAAATACTGTTTCAGGAGCTTCTCTTTCCTCTCTGGGGTTTCTTTCAATGCAATTTCGGGGATTTACCTGTTCCTTATAGACCTTATAAAGCCTTCCAAGAACGTTCTTTCCATTATATTCGACATATTCGACAAAAAGCGGTTCTTCTAAATTTACATACAGTATATCTTTTGATTGTACACCTTTTGCAAGAAGGGAATTCATCATCTGGAACATTATGGTAGATTCCCCCGAAAATTCTATTAATCTAATTCTTCACTTATATTCAATCCATTATCATTAAGTACATATTTATTCCCACAACGCTTACAGACTAAATTTTTATCATGAAAATTTAATGTCGTTCCACATTTACATGCCCAACCTATTTGTTTTGCCGTAACCCCGGCAACAATAGCATAATCGGGAATATCTGACTTTACTACAGCGCCAGCTCCTACCATGGCATATCGTCCGATCGTAACACCACAAACAACCGTCGCATTCGCACCAATAGTAGCCCCTCTTTTAACACGGGTAGGAACAAATTCCTGTTTTCTTTCTATAAAAGCCCTTGGATTATAAACATTGGTAAATACGCAGGAAGGCCCGCAGAAAACCTCATCCTCAAGCTTTACTCCCTTAAACACAGATACATTGTTCTGAATTTTGCACCCATCACCAATTTCTACGTCAGGTCCTATCATTACATTTTGACCAATTACACAATTCTTTCCTATCCTGGAACCCATTAAGATATGTGAGAAATGCCATATCTTTGCACCTTCTCCTATTTTTACATTATCATCAACAATAGCACTTTCGTGTACATAAACATGTGGGATATGTGAAGAAGGATATGAGACAGCTTCGTCAAGAGGCAGAACGTTAAGGCATTTCTCAGCCTCTTCAAGAATTTTCAATACCTTCAATCCTTCAATACCACTTGTCTTAGGCATTCCCCTTCTCTCAATACACTCTATAAAATGTTTCAATTCCTCCTTCAGTGGTTCTTTTTTATCGAAAGGAATACTCTGGCAATCGGCTTTCTGAGCAACGGGAATTTTTCCATCCTTCCACATTATCTTGTGAGGATATAAAAACAATTTTTCATCACTTACATCATCAAAAACAGCCATAGCTTTTGAACCGACAATAATTAACTTTTGTTCTTTATAGGGATGTAACCAACTAACAAAAATATGTCCTTTTATACCATTTTTGAACTCCAGTATAGTTACTGTTATATCATAGATATCCGTATTTAAATAACTCCCTCCTGTTGCCGTAACTCTTATTGGCTCTTCTTCCAGGAGCATAAGAATGGCTGAAATATCGTGGGGAGCAAAGCTCCAGAGGATATTTTCTTCCGTTCTAAGCTTTCCGATATTCAACCTGTTGGAATAAACATATTGAATCTTGCCCAATTCGCCGGACGATATAAGTTCTTTTAATTTGATAATCGCCGGATGATATTGAAGGATATGACCTACCATTAAAATCCTGTTTCCTTTTTCAGCAAGTTTTACAAGTTCTTCCCCTTGTTTAACGACAACAGCAAGGGGTTTCTCCACCAAAACATCTTTACCTGCCAACAAAGACTGCTTCGCTATTTCATAATGAGTAACAGCGGGAGTTGCAATAACAACTGCTTTTATTGCAGGATTGCCAAGAATTTCTTCTACAGAAGCTGCGTAGTTAATCCCTGTGTACTTCTTGCGATATTCCGAAATAACCGACTCCTCACTATCACATGCACTATGAAGAACACCCAACTCATAAAGATTACGGAAAATATTCTTCCCCCAATAACCCAGTCCTACAAGGCCTATAAATTTCCCATTAATCTGCATTCGTATCTCCTCCATTTTCACGATATAGTTCATCTACTCTATACAAAATTAGCTTTCAAAGATAACATCTAATTTGGTATAAATAAAATTGTTACATAGACAAGGTTAGGTTTAACATCGAACAGTTTTTTAGCATATTCAACTGGCTGTTGCAACCATTTCTTCGCTGTAACCATTTTAAACAGGTGAATTTGGCTGAATGAGTAAAGGTGTTCATGAGAATCTTTTATATCTGTTATGAAAATTTGAGCCTCCAAAGGGCATCCACAACTCACATAAAAGAGGTTACCGAACACCTGGGAAAATTCGGGGTTGATGTAATCCTATTTGCGCCCAATTTAGGAAAATACAAAAGCAACACCTCTGTTCGCGTTGTCTACGTACCAACATTCAAGGTTAAATTTCTTAGTGAATATATTTATTATTTATGCCTTTTTTTTTATTTATTTGTATATCAAACGAAATTAAAGGCCGATGTCTTTTATGTGCGGGAGATGGGATTGTCGATTACTCCCGCTTTGGTCGGGCTTATCTTACGGGTATCGCACATATTAGAAATAAATGGGTTAGTATCAATCGATTTTAAGGGTATTGGTATCAGCCGCTTGAAGCCAAAAATATTTGGATTCTTCCAATATATAAACTTCATATTGGCAAATAAGGTAATTTCTGTAAGTGAAAATATCAAAAAGGAACTCCTCCGCATACATAATGCTGCAAATAAGATCATCGTAATAGAGAACGGCGTTAATACAGAGCTTTTTTATCCAAAAGATAAAAAAGAAATGCGAGATTTATTGAAATTAGACCAAGATTGTTACTACTTAATATTTGTTGGTAGTTTTTACCCTCATCATGGCGTCCACCACATTATCAATATTTTAAACTGTATCATACAAAAATTGTCCAACGTAAAACTTATTACAATAGGAAGTGGGTATTTACTTGAAAGCGCTGTAAATCTGGCAAAAAAATTAGAATTAATGACCCATGTTTATTTTGTTGGTGAAATTGCATATGAAAAGATTCCAAACTATATAAATGCGGCTGATGCAGGCATATTTATCCTAACTGGTATTGGGAAAATATACGGAAAATCTTTAAAATTATACGAATATATGGCATGTGGAAAGCCTGTTATTACAAGTGAATCCTGCGGAGACTTTGTTAGAGAAAATGACATCGGCATCGTGGTATCAGAAGAGGATTATAAATTTGCGGCCGATGCAATTATTTGTTTATTAAAAGATACTGCATTAGTGAACTCTCTTGGGGAAAACGGCAGGAAACTGATTATGAATTCCTTTACCTGGGAGATCACAACAAAAAAGATATTGAGTGTGTGTCAAACAGTAATTGAAAACAAAAACAATGAAATATAATTTTCACAAGAGCAAGTTATATCAAACATTGGCAAGAGTAAGCGAAGGAAGTTTTGCAAGATATCTCTCTTTCCACTTACATCAACTATTCCAAAAACTCAATAAATATCCAAACGATATTGTTATTGAAACGGCCAGTGTCTGTAATCTCAATTGTACTATTTGCCGTTCTGTAAAAGCAGAGCTGGGCAGAAAAAACAGATTTATGTCCCTTGCCATATTCAAAAAAATTATTGATGATATCGCCCCCATATGCAATACTATCGGCGTTTCATTTTGCGGAGAGCCTTTACTGAACAGAGATATTTTTCAGATTATCCGTTACGCCTCTGACAGGGGGATGTGCGTTTCGATGCTAACCAACGGCGTTTTATTAAATGCTGATGCCCGTATGGGTATATTAGATTCCGGACTTAATTTTATGGCAATTTCCATGGACGGTGCTACCAAACACACATACGAGTCTATCAGAATCGGTGGTTCCTTCGATACGCTTGTTGAGAATATAAGATTACTTGTGAAGGAAAGAAACCAGAGAAAATTACCCCACCCCTCCATTGATCTCCAGATGGTTATTACACAAAAAAACATCCACGAGGTGGATGCCTTTGCAAAACTTGCACGAGGTCTGGGTGTTGAAAGGGCATATTTAAAATCACTCCATATCGATCGATCCAGAGAAGATGTGGATTATGTGAAAAACTTAGAAAAAGACTACTTTGTTAATTCAACAACACTGCCCGCGCGATATATGATTGATAAAAAGGGTAATCTTGAATTGAAAGATAAAGGTTTATGTCCTCAAAAAGTTAAAACTCCGGTAATAACAACCGATGGCAAGGTATTGCCATGCTGTTTTGACATTTTTGGTGAACATGTACTGGGCGACATTGCCAACCAGAGATTTTTGGATATCTGGAATTCGAGTAAATATATCAATTTCAGACGTAACCTGGCGAAACACCGGAGACTCCCTATGTGTGCCAATTGTCTTCCATCGGATTATAAAACAATAAACAAGATACTTTTTTAGGTAATTATACAATAAGTCTAATGATCGAGACACAGTGCTTTATTTGCGAAACGGATGATTCAGAGCCTTTTCTTCTGGCTAAGGATACTCTCGGGATTACCGATCAGGTTTTTTCTCTCTCCAAATGCAGAGGGTGTGGTCTTGTATTCCTTAATCCATCTCCTGATCCAAAAGAAATGGAAGCCTTTTACCCTGATGGTTACTGGGCAAGAAGAGAAAGCAGAATTGAAGGCTATTACAGAGATATCATCACGCATTTCGAAATAAGGACTTTAAGGAAATTTTTGGGTAAAGGAGGGAGATTGCTTGATGTAGGGTCTGGTGCCGGTGAATTTCTTTATTGCGCGAAGAGACTTGGTTTTGATTGTTACGGGGTGGAGGTTTCCGAAGACATGGTCAAATACTCGATTGAGACCTTTGGGCTAAAAAATGTGGTAAATTCAGATCTCCTTTCTGCATCTTTCGAGGATTCATTTTTTGATATTATCGTGTTTAATCACGTGGTAGAACATCTTTACAATCCCCTCGAAACCCTCATGGAGGCAAGAAGGATTCTGAAAAGGGATGGGATACTGGTAATTCAGATACAGAATATAGATAGCTGCCAGTTCAGGGCATTTGGGAAAAAGTGGCTTGGACTTTCTCTTCCTCAGCATCTATACCAGTTTACTCCGCAAACTATTCGATTTGCTCTCGAGAAGGTTGGATTTGATGTATTCAAGACATTACACCATTCTATAAGGAATAGCCCGATTTTCGTTAGCTTTAGTCTGACGCGCTTGAATGCATACAATCTCTATCTGAAAGAGAAGGAGGGGAAATCGGTATTATTTCAGAAGCTGCTAATACTATTTCTCAACTGGACATTTCTTCCCCTTACCCTTTTAGAGGGATTGCTTAAAAAGGGCGGGGTTATTACTGTTATTGCAAGAAAAGAGATATGAAAGCCCCCGATATATCCATTATAATTCCGACAAAAAATGGTGGCGAGAACTTTTCTTTAGCCCTTGAGAAGATATTCTCGTACAGGGGTAAATATGGGTTTGAAGTAATCGTCGTTGACTCAGGTTCCACCGATGGAACGGTTCAGGCTACGAGCCGGTATGATGTTAGGCTTCTCAGGATACGATCCGAAGAATTTGGGCACGGAAAGACAAGGAATCATGCCGCATCCATCTCCATGGGGGAGTATCTTGTTTTTACCACCCAAGATGCGGTACCGCGTGATGAGAACTGGATAGAAAGGTTAGTTTCAAACTTTGGAGATGGAAGGGTTGCGGGAATTTATGGAAGGCAGATTCCTTTCAATACCAATCCATACGAAAAATATTTTTTGAGAATGGCCTATCATGACCGGAAGATAATAAAAAAAGTTACTGAAGGAAAGTTAATCAGTTACAAAGAAATATTCTTTTCTAATGTAAATTCAGCTATAAGGAGAGACCTCTGGGAGTCAAATCCATTCAATGAGAATCAGATCATGAGTGAGGATATTGAATGGGCAAAAAGAATGTTAATGAAGGGCTACATTATCGTTTACGAACCAGAAGCAGCCGTCTACCACTCCCACAACTACAACCCTATTAAAAATTTTAAACGGAATTTTGATCTTGGGGTTTCACTGAAGGGCATTATGGAAGATGACAAGAGAAGTCTGATCAAGGATGGATTCAATTACGCGATACGGGAGATATGTTATCTGATAAAAGAGGGTAAGTGGAGGCATATCCCCTATCTCTTCATCTATGAAGGATTCAGGTTCTCAGGGTTTTTCTTT
>JAHFOY010000070.1 GCA_023261485.1 Planctomycetota bacterium | reverse complement strand
GACCAACCAGCGCAATCATCTGGCCTGGCCGTGCAGTTAAGTTGATGTCCGTCAGGACTTCCATGCCCTGGTTGTACATGAAGTTAACCTGCCTGAATTCCACGGTTCCGTGAACTGGTGGTAAATCAATGGCATTGGGGGTATCCTTTAAATCGCTTGGGGTATCCAAAATCTCAAAGACCCGTTCGGTTGAAGCAATGGCGCGCTGTACCTGATTGTAAAAACGGGTTAAACCTGTAATGGGGCCGTACATCATCTGTAGATAAGGGAAGAATATTACAAAGGTACCAGCGGAAAGTTGTCCCTGGAGTACTTTATATCCGCCCAAACAGATAACAACCACTGCGCCTGTTTCAGTAATCAGGTCTACGACCGGTCGCAAGGTCGAAACCAATTGTAATATCCGAACGTAGAGGTTGTAGTTTTCATAGTTTTTCTTCTGAAAACGTTCCAACTCTTCGGCTTCTTTTGCAAAGCCTGCAATGACTTTGATGCCCGATATATTATCCTGAATCAGGGAATTGAGTTCTCCTGTCTTGTCCCTCAAAGAGCGAAAGACTCTTCTGATCTTTTTGCCAAAGTTATAGGTGCAGAGGGAGATAAAGGGGCAAACTACCAATGCAATACAGGTAAGCTGCCAGTCGAGTTTTAAACAGAAATAGATTATCCAGCCAAACTTGAACATGTCGGTAATAAAGGTAATAATTGGGCCGACAATTGCCTGTTCGAGTGAATTGACGTCGTTCATGAGACGGCTCATAATATCGCCGGTTTTGTTATTTTCGAAGTAGTTGAGAGGGAGTCGCTGGATGTGGTCGTAGAGTTGATTCCGCAAATCGTAAATAAGCCTTTGGCCCAATTCCGAGGTAAGGAAACCATGTGTGAGTGTAAGTCCGCCGTTTGCAGCATGCATGATAATAAAACTCACGGCAAGAAAAAGCAGCGTGACGATGGTGGAGTTATAATTTCTAAACCAATGGGTGTGAATATAATAAGAGGCTGTTAATATAGGTTTTGAAAGCGGAATAGCGCTCTTTTGTTCGTGAGCGTGGGCTTTGTTTGGCAGTATTTCCTCGTGCAATTCGGTTTGAGTATTTTTCAAATATTTATCGGCTATCTTTATTTCATCCACTGCAATACCCAGTATCTGCGTAGGTAAGACGGCAATGTAGGCACTGATGGCTGAAAGAATAAGAATAATTACAGACTTATGCCAGTACGGCTTTAAATAACCTAACAGTCTGATGTAAGTGCTTTGTGTAGAGAAGTCTTTTTTCATAAGTAAATATTATAAGTTAAAAATATCTATTTGCAAATTTTAGAATGCATATGTAGTGCAAGTTATAAGTTATCGCTTTTTAAAAATTTATCTAATGTACAAATATCACCGTATTTTCGGCATAATTCTGCCGATTTTTGATTGACATCCGCCATATCACACGATAACATGCTGACGAGTATAGGATAAAGACACATCTTTTTTGGTTTTTTTATGGTTGTATGCCGAGCTTGAAAAGTATTTCAATTGTGAAAGAGAAAAAATAGTTGGATGAAACTGCCTGAAAACACTCTGATTGCCGCTGAAAAGTTAACCCAATATTTACTTGTTTTGAGAAAACGACATGATAAATCTCGATGGCTGTCTCGAGCAGGATACACCTTAGAAAACTGGCAATTATTAGAAGAAGACTTACGTACTCAAATTTTATCGCTTAATGCTATACTAACGGAAAACACAAAATATGGACAGATGTACGAGATCAGGGGAACACTGGCTGGGCCAAATGGGAGAACTTTAGCCGTATGTACAATGTGGATGACAGAGACTGCGACAGGAGAGACAAAATTCATTACTATGTATCCAGATAAGGAGAGTAAAAATGACGTATAATTTATTTGAGGAGGTTGTTTTATTAAGAGATATATCTGAAAAAGGATTGAAGAAAGGCGATGTGGCAACAATTGTTGAGCATCATCCTTTTGCCGATGGTGAAGATGGATATACGTTAGAAGTATTTAATGCACTTGGTGATACAATAGCCGTGATTACTGTATCAGAGTCTGCTATTGCACCATTAACTGAGAAAGAAATTTTCAGTGTGCGGTCATTGGCAGTATAAGGGAAGCAATGTTAAGTCTGCCAATAGGACAAATAGCCGATGGAAGACCTCCCTTTCATCCCCCTCCTTGCGAAGGAGGGGAGAGAGGGGTGGTTATAAGTTCTAATCCTCTTTGCTGTTCTATTCATATCTGAGCGCTTCAATCGGATTGAGTCTTGACGCCTTTCTTGCCGGATAGTAACCGAAGAAGATGCCGACCATATTCGAAAAGAGAAAGGCAACGGCAATGGATAGCGGTGAAAGTAATGAAGGCCACCCTCCGTAATAAGAAATCAATCTTGACAGGACAATGCCTAAAATTACCCCAACTATCCCGCCGATGGAGCTTAAGACCGTTGCTTCCGTCAGGAACTGGAACAGGATATCCTTTTCCCTGGCGCCAACTGCCATCCGTATGCCGATTTCCCTTGTCCTTTCGGTTGTAGAGACCAGCATGATATTCATGATGCCGATGCCGCCCACAATTAAAGATACTGATGCAATGCTTCCGAGAAGGACGGTCATTGTATGGCTTGTTTCCATGATGGTTGAAGCAAACTCGACCTGACTGATGACCGTAAAATCGTTCTCTTCGTTGGGTCTCAGTCGGTGGCGTTGTCTTAATAGGGAGTTTATTTGTTCTATTGCCTCAAATCGCGCTTCTGCAGAGACCGAAGAAGCGAGGGTTACACCAATATACGTCACCCCCATAATCTTTCTCTGAACCGTTGTATAAGGCATAAGAACTACATCATCCTGGTCCTGTCCGGTGGGGGATTCTCCCTTAGCGCTTAATACCCCAATGATCCTGAAGGGTATGTTGTTTACACGAATCCACTTGTCTATGGGGTCTAACGTGCCAAATAAGTTGGTTACAACGGTTTGACCCAGTATGCAAACCTTAGCCATAATATTTATATCCTGTTGATTAATAAATCTTCCGGATTCCATTGGCCAATTCCGTATAATATGATAGTCAGAACCCACGCCGGATACAGAAGTTGTCCAGTTCAGGTTACCGAAAACAACCTGGGTAGTTGTCCTCACACCAGGCGAAACGTAACTGACGGCGCTGCATTCCTTTTCTATAGCAAAAGCGTCTTCTGCCGTTAGGGTAATGGTGCCCGTAGTTCCTCTGGTTGCGGTATGTGTTGTACTAATGGGGATAATAATGAGGACGTTTGTACCCAGACTCTCAAGTTGTTTTTCGACCATGATCTTAGCGCCCTGTCCAATACTTACCATGGCAATCACGGCGCCTACGCCGATGACAATGCCAAGGATCGTCAATGAGGATCGCATCTTGTTCCTCATAATTGCGCGTAAGGCTATTTTAAAAAGCGATGGCATGCGTTAAAAACCTTCCTTAAAATTACGTTATTCTTTCGCAAATTGTTTGAGGTGCAGGCGTGGCGGGGGATTGGGAAGGAGTATCGCTCAATACCTTACCATCCCGAAGAACAACGACCCTGCGGGCATATCGTGCAATATCGTTTTCATGGGTGACGAGTACGATGGTAATACCCATATTATGGTTGAGGTCGTGGAGCACATGCATGACTTCCGTGCTGGTAACGCTGTCAAGGTTGCCTGTAGGTTCATCGGCAAGGAGCAAGGTCGGATTGTTGATGATAGCCCGTGCAATGGCAACACGCTGCTGCTGCCCGCCGGATAATTGATTGGGATAATGTTTTTGAAATTCTTTTAGACCCAAAGTCGCCATTATCTGATTAATCCTTTCACCGGCTATTTGGGATAATTTCTTACTGTAGATGAGAGGCAGTTCAATATTTTCCAGTACCGTGGTTCGACTTAGAAGATTAAAACTCTGAAACACAAATCCCAGCTTTTTATTGCGAATATCGGCTAATTCATTTTTCGAAAACCGGGAGACGTCTATACCTTCCAGATAATATTTCCCTTTTGACGGTCTATCGAGACATCCGAGTATATTCATTAAGGTGGACTTGCCTGAACCGGAGGCCCCCATGACCGCAACGAACTCACCTTTTTTTATGGTCAGGGAAATCCCATTTAAGGCCGTAACCTGGACATCGCCCATTTGGTATATTTTGTAAACTGTCTCCAGCGATACTATATCTTGCATAATTAAATGTTAAGAAAATTCAAAGTTGCCACAAAGTCACTAAGACACCAAGGTTTTTCTTTGTGGCTTTGTGTCTTAGTGGCGAGAAAAGCCACCGAAGGTCTGATTTAATAACGGCTTCTGCCCCACGGGACTTTTTGTGACGTCTTTGCAGCGGATGCAGAAGTTGTTTCTCCAGTTACGGCCTCCTGACCTTCTTTTACATCACCCTCTAAGATTTCAGTAAAAGTATCGTCACCTATTCCCAGCTTTACGGCGACCTGCTTTAATTCTCCGCGGTCTAAAATCCAGATATGCGAACTGCTTTTTTTGGCAAATTTCCTCTCGGTAAGGGCTTTTTTGTCCATTTCGTTTTTTAAGAATTCTGAAGGGGTATAACGGAGTGCAGCATTTGGAACTCTCAGAGCGTCTTCGACCCTGGCAACCAAAATGGAAGTATTTGCCGTCATTCCGGGCTTGAGTTTAAGAGATGAGTTATCGACGTTAATTATCGTATTATAGGTTACAACATTTTGGAATATGATAGGGGACATGCGAATTTCGACAACTTTACCCTCGAAAACGTCATCTGGAAAGGCGTCTACCGTAAATTTAGTGTCCTGTCCTACCTTAACCATGCCGATATCGGCTTCGTCTACATTGGTATTGACCTGCATATGAACCAGATCCTCGGCAATATGAAACAGGGTAGGGGTTTGGAAGCTGGACACCACGGTTTGTCCCACATCGACGTCTCTGGAAATTACAATACCGTCTAATGGTGACACAATTACCGTATGCTTTAAGTCTGTTTTCGCAATCTCTAAGGCAGCTTTAGCCTGTAATACCTGAGATTCTGCCAGTTTTTCGTCGGCTACACCGGCTTCGTATGTTGTCCGTGCAGCATCAAGGTCGTTAATGGAGATTACCTTTTTGGCGTATAACTTCCTTGAACGAAAGAAATTTTTTTTATTATTTTTAGAATTTACCTTTGCCTTTTCAAGGGATGCGACGGCAGTGGCAAGGGCGGCTTCTGCCTTTTTGATCTGGTGTTCGAAAGGAACGGGGTCGATTTGAGCTACGACTTGTCCTACCTTGACAACAGAATTAAAATCAGCGTACAATTTTGAGATAAGACCAGTGACCTGACTGCCTATTAATACGGTTCTTACGGGGTTTATGGTGCCTGTCGCAGTGACGTATTTACTGATAGCGCCCTTATCAATTTTTGCCGTTTTATATTGAATAGTGTTTTTACTGCCCAGGGAGTAAATTGATGCTACTATGATGGCGATAAGGCATGGAATACCAATGATGATGTATTTTTTCATATCTTGCTAGAATAATAAAATTTGCTACCGATGGCAATTATAATTTTAAAGTATGCCTTCGTGTAAATTGCCTTGACGATATCCGATTTAAAATGTATATTTAAAAAACATAAGGAGAAATGAATGGAAAGAAAATATACGGCAATAGTTCGCAAAAGGATTCTAAGGCAATTAAAATTTACAAATGAAGAAATTAAAAAACTCTTGGTGTCTTAATTAACGAAATAAGTGTTTAGAAATAAAGGGGAGAATGATATGAGAAATAAGGTGTTTATAACTATTGTATCTGCCGCCTTTTTAGTTGGTGGGTGTGCAACGTATGAGTCGAAACCTGTCCCTATAAGACCTGCTTCATCGTATACTTTGCAGGCGAGGCCGCAGTATGCAACTGCTCCGGCACAACCACAGATGATTCCGGCTGCGCCAGCAGGACAACCATTGACACAGCCTCCTCCGGTGGAAGGACAAGTACCTCCTCCGCCACCTCCCGGCCAGGTAGCGCCGTATCAACCTGCTCAGTATGCAGGTGCCGGGTTAACTATAGGTGCGGATGTTCTTTCAGATCCCGAACGGTGCAAGCAGTATTTTGGTGTAGACCTCAATAAGGCTGGCGTGCTTCCCGTACTGCTTGTATATACCAATGGTGGAAACCATGTTTATAATATTCAACGTGGACAGGTCCTTGCAGTGGATTATGATAACAATATGTGGCAGGCATTGACTACAGAGCAAGCAACGGACAGAATTGCCGGATCAGAGGTAGGGCAAGATTTACTGAAGGGTGCAGGAAAAGGTGCGTTGATAGGCGGCGCTGGCGGAGCGGCATTAGGCGCCGCATTGGGCGCTGTAATGGGTGATGCGGGGAAGGGCGCTATGATTGGCGCCGCCGCAGGCGGCATTGGTGGTGGCGCCTATGGTGCAGTGCATGAGAAGAGCAAGGTGGAAAAGGTGGTAAATCGTGATGTGATGTCCAAGGCGCTCCAGGATCAGCAGGTTGCGCCGGGTTACACTATTAGTGGATTTATTTTCTTACCCAAAGGGAATTATCATCGTATAGAAATCAATGTGTTCGATACAACGGGGCAGCAATCTGTAAAATATACGGTTACCCCGCAAGGGTCATTTTGAAATGAAAATGACTAAACTGGAACGCTATCCATCATATGGGCGTCCCTGTTGGTTTATTTTTGCATTAACTTGATGCTAAGGAATTTCAATTTTTCTAATTAAACAATTAACAAACACACCCCTGCCCCTCTCAAGAGGGGAATTTGAGAAGCTCTCAAGAGGGGAATTTAAGAAGTCCCCTCCTCGGAGGGGATGGGGGTGGGTAAAAATAAAACTAATTTACTTCTAAAGTATTTAATCAAATCCGAATTTCAAGTCCGTCGTAAGCGAATTCAACGCCTGCCGGAAGTTTACGGCTGTCCTCTTCATGTTCGATATCGTGACACATATGGGTAAAGTACGCTTTTTGTGGTTTTAATCGTTTAACGATGTGTAATGCCTGCTCAATACTGAAATGTTTTGCATGGGGAATGTAACGGAGCGCCCCAAGCACAAGTACATCCAATCCCTTTAGTTTTTCCAGTGATTTTTCCGGGATCTCACTGACATCAGTAATATAAGCAAACCTTTCAAGCCTGTACCCTGTTACCTCTCCATTTCCATGAACTGCCTCAATAGGCTCAATGGAAAGATCGCCTATTTTTAAATTACCATTAATTGTATTCAGAGAAAATCGGGGTTTGTAACCGCCGGGATCCGGTTCGTTATTAAATACATACGAAAAGACGTTGCGTATGGTGCCGAGGGTTTCTGAAGTGCCATAAATGGGGATGTCCATTCGCTGTACCATGTTGAACCGGCGAAGGTCATCAAGTCCGAATATATGGTCTGCATGGGGATGGGTGATGAGTACGGCGTCTAGCCTTGTGACATTGTTTTTAATACACTGAAGTCTCAGCTCCGGTGTGGCGTCAATGAGGATGTTATAACCGTTTCTCCTAACAAGGACGGAGGTGCGCATCCGCTTGTTTTTGGGATTGTCGGAAGCACAGACCTTGCAATTACAGGCGATCATAGGGACTCCGTGGGAAGTGCCTGTCCCCAGAAATGTTATCTTCATACTTTATTTCATCTCTTTGTGAAGAGGATTTAATGTTTTTTCTACTATACTATAATGAACAAATTCTGTTATTATTATATGGATAGTTTTATAGTGATTTCAAGGATTCTTTTGAGATATAGTGAATAAAATGCAAAAGAAGTTTCATTTTCTCTGGATATTATTTCTATTTTTTGTATTTTCCCAAAAAACTTATGCAATATACTATAGCCTGTCCGATGAACAAGCCAGGCAGGCTATTGAGTATGGTGAAAATAATAAAGACACAGACGATTTTACATTCCTGGATGAGTGGATGACTGTAACAGGCGATGGTTATGAATGGGCTGCCTTAAATACAGAATTCAGTACGCTTGCCTATGAGGCTAAACAGGCGGCTTTAAAATCCACAAAATTAACACAGGCGGAAATAATTGCGTTGCCCCTGGAAGTAGAGGATATGCTGTCATTTCGTGTCGTTTTGTACGGAAATTCTTATGATTTTGCAAAGGATTACCGTGCAGTGTTATTGTATAAAAATAAACCTATCCAGCCGATTAATGAGCAAAACGATACGCACGCCAGGACTACAAACCTGGGAATAAGAATATCTACCTCTTATCGTGCCATCTGTAGGTATGATTTCCCAAATTATTATGTAGAACCCGATGCAGAGGTCATTCTCGTCGTTATTAGCCCATCAAATAAGGAACGAAGGTTTGCCTTTAAGTTAGGGGAAATGAGATGAAGGTTGGATTCTTGCAGACATTCCCCCGTTTTGGGAAAAAAAGTGAGAATATAGGCCGGGCTATTTCATCTATTAGCGGATTAAATGCCGACCTCATAGTGTTGCCCGAATTATTCAATACCGGCTACCAGTTTGTTTCCAGAGAAGAGGCCCTTGCCCTGTCTGAAAGAATTCCTGATGGTCAGACAACGCAGGCATTGATCAAACTGGCAAAAGAAAAAAACCTTTATATTGTGACCGGCCTTGCAGAACGGGAAAATGAGCGTTGTTATAACTCAGCCGTGCTGGTAGGACCAGATGGATTTATTGATTGTTACAGGAAACTGCACCTGTTTTATCATGAGAAACTATGGTTCGATCCGGGAAATGCAGAACCGGAAGTTTATGATATTGGGCATGCAAAGGTTGGGATCATGATTTGTTTTGATTGGTTCTTTCCGGAAGTAGCCAGGTGTCTGGCGTTAAAAGGGGCGGATATTATATGTCATCCGGCCAACCTTGTTCTTCCTTATTGTCCACAGGCCATGATTACGCGGTGTATCGAAAACAGGGTTTATGCCATTACCGCCAATCGTGTTGGGACAGAGAAGCGTTCTGAAGAATCACTTACCTTTATCGGTACAAGTCAGGTCTTGGGAACGAAAGGGGAGATTCTATATCGCGCCACTTCAGATCGGGAGGAGTCGATAGTTGTTGAAATTGATCCAGGCAATGCCCGTGATAAACAGGTAACCGCTGTTAATCATATATTTGAAGACAGGCGGATTAAGTTTATTGTATAGGAATCTTTATTGTGAATATTTTCATTGAAATTGACTATCGGGAAAGAGACAGTGGTATTATAGAGATATTGCGTGCAAAAGAGAATATTATTGCAGAGGAAAAGAGGCTATTTATCGGAGACTACTTCATAAACAGGCATATCGCGGTTGAGCGAAAAACAACAAGAGACTTCATCCTGTCTATTATTGATGGAAGATTATTTTCCCAGGCATCCAGATTAAAGAGACATGCCGAAGTTCAGTTGATGGTGATAGAGGGTACGGATTTATTTTCCACCGGTTATGAAATTGATCCACAGGCGATTAAGGGGGCGATAGTTTCATTGTCAATTTCGTGGCAGATTCCTTTGATCTTTTCGAAAACACCGGATGGCACTGCCGAGATATTAGTAATGGCTGGTTTTCAGGATGTCAAATATCAAGATGAAATATTAAAGAGGGCAGGCAGAAGGCCGAGGCGCCTACTGACAAGGAAGTTGTTCCTGCTTCAGGGATTGCCTGGGATAGGCCCAAAGATGGCAAAAAGGATGTTAGAACATTTTGGAAGTGTGGAAAAAGTAATTGCGGCAAGCGAGCATGAGCTTTCTTGTGTGGCGGGTATCGGCAGGAAAAAGGCTTCTGTGATTCGTGAGATTGTTAGATAAAATCATGGATTGCACATTATAGTATTACTCTGTAAATACTACTTTTCCCATTTTCATGAGGACAAGTATTCGCAAGTTTTTAAAGGTGACGAGTGTCAGGTGTCGTGTGACTAAAAAAAACGTCACCCGCCACTTGCCGCACGTCACCTTTATTCACTTTGGTTGCGGCTCTGCTGCGTCATGCAATATTTTAATTGCAAAAAATAAGACGTCAATGTATAAAAAGGCAAACACAGGGTTAATTTTATTATCTTAACTGGTTTATATTAAAATGGCGAATGAATTAATAACTACAACAAAAAAATTCCTTGTCATTTCTCTCGGCGGCAAGGACACAGAATACGCTGCTTTGCGTGATTATTTTGCTCAGGAAGGCTATGAAGCTTCTTTTGTTTATAATGAGCGGGATTTATACGGATTGCTGGAGAATAAGAAATGCTTCGATGTAATCCTGCTGGATGTGGAGCGTGAACTTGACAAACAGATCGTCACCATTCAGAGTTTAAAACGGTATTGTCCTCACACAATAGTAGTTCCTGTGACTAAAGAGGGCGATATCGAAATTACATTAGAAATGAGGATGTTAAGTCAGGGTTTTTATGAGCGGATAACGAAACCTATTCATTGTGAAAGTATGAAGGGGATAATAAGAAGGGTATTTCAAAAGATTGATACGGATCGTATATTAAAAAGACTGGAACAGGAACGGGAGATTGCCAAAAATATAAACCGATTAGTGCTTTCTTATCAGACGTACAAAGATTTTTGTAATGCGCTATGCCTTGAGCTCAGAAAGATCGTTGACTTTGATTATTGTAGTATAATATCGAGGTTTGAATCTACAGGTGAATATTATACATATATGCTGGATTTAGAGCAAAATATACATAACTTTCAGATAAGCACTGAATTAACAACAAACCTGGAAAGATTTTTTTATGAGGATGTGTCAAAATTTGGTAAGACCGTCATTAAGAATGAATTGTATAAAGATAGGAATTGTGACGAAAAGTACGTGTTGGATAATGGGAAGATAACCTCATATATTGTCTATCCCCTGTTTATTGATAATGCCTTGTCTGGTTGTATAAATATTTTAAGCAAGAGTGGCGCTCAGTATACTGATACCCACCGTAATCTAATAGATCAGGTGTCCGCACAAATTACAGTTGCTCTGATGAATACTATGCTCCTGGACAGTCTTACCACATCACAAAAGAAATACAGGGACATGGTCGAAAATGCACCTGAGATTATATTTAAGATGGACAGTCATGGAAAGTTTCTGCATGTGAACAGGCTGGGACTGGAGTTGCTTGGGTATAGCGCAAAGGAAATGTCCAGGATGTACTTGTTCGATCTTATTCCCAGTGAGAATGTAGCCGTTGTTAAGGAACAATACAACGTGTTGATCAGCACACCGAAGGATAACCGCCTGGTTACGGCGTTGTTGACAAGATACGGCAAATTATTGGACGTTGAAATATTTTGTTCCGTTCAATACGATACTTCTCATAAAAATTATATTGTAAGTGCATTCGTTCGTGACGTGACAGAACGGCGTGATTTGGAAAAAAGGGTATCTGAATACCACGAGCGTTTGGAAAATTTATTAAGAGAAAATACGCTGAGATTGAGTGAAACCAAAAAGAAGATGTACAACCAAAAGAAATTCCTGGACGCCCTTATACAAAATACTAATGTCTACGTAGTGACGATAAATTCAAAGGGGAAGATAGTGTTTGTGAACCGCGCCATAGAGAAGAGATTTGGGTATGCACTAAAAGAAGTATTTGGGAAATCTGTAGTAGATATTTTTATCCCTAAAGACAAAATAGCAGATTTACTTGATGATATTCAGTTGCTTTTGAGCGGCGATAGGGGAGAACAGATTGAGATGCCTTTTGTTACCAGGGATCATCATGTCCGCGATATTTTATGGAATGTAACTTATTTCAAGGATGAGTATGATACCGTTTCGAATATTAACCTGTTTGGTTATGACGTTACGGAACAAAATGTATTAAGGGAACAACTCGTACAGGCTGAAAAGATGAGCAGTTTGGGTACGATGATTTCCGGGGTTGCCCATGAACTGAATAATCCGCTCTCGATTATTTTAAATTTCGGCGAACTCATGATGATGCGTGAAAAATTGTCAAAGGGCGCAACGAACAGATTACAGCATATTATAGATGCATCCCAGCGTTGTGCCCGTATTGTCGAAAACCTCCTTAAATTTGCAACAAAGCGTAAGACCGTCAGGAAGGAACAGTACATTTGTATCAATGAAGTTTTGAAAGATGCCCTGGCATTAAAACTTCATGAACTGCGGGTTAGCAATATTAAGGTAGAGCAAATGCTTTCTCAAGACTTACCTATGACTATGGCCGATAGAGTCCAGCTTATGCAGGTCTTTATAAATCTTATTAATAATGCCTACGATGCCATGAAAAATGCTCCTGAAAGAGGGATACTGACTCTTCGTACGTTACAGAAGGGGGGGGAGATTGTTATTGAATTTGAGGATAACGGGCTGGGTATACAGGAGCAGGAAAAGTTATTTACACCCTTTTATACCACGAAGGAGGTGGGAAAGGGTACGGGTCTGGGGTTGGCTGTAAGTTATGGCATTATGAAAGAACACGGCGGAACGATTATAGGTAATAACACTCAGAAAGGGGCTATTTTTACTGTTATGCTTCCCATCAAAGAACAAACGAAGAAAGATATCGATTTATCGGCTATCAAAAAGGATTACAATTTTAAGGGTTTGCATCTGTTATTGGTGGAAGACGAGGTTAGCATTGCCGAATCTTGCGCTGAATTGTTGACAACAAAAGGCTGTCATGTAACATCAGCGTTCAGTGCAAAAGATGCCATGACGGCTATCCAGAAAGATCATTTTGATATAGTTATTATGGATTTGAAAATGCCAGGAGAAATGTCCGGAATCCAACTGTACGAGTGGATGGCGAACTACAGACCCGCCATGAAGGGTAAAGTAATCTTGATGACAGGGGATACCTTGTCTCCGGAGTTCAGCGCATTTATTGAAATGAGCAAAGCAGATTGTCTTTCCAAGCCGTTTCATTTTAATGATTTTCTTGAAAAAATAGGCCAGATGGCAAGAAATAATGGAATGCTAAAGGCGTGATATGCTCAACATGTTATAAAATATCAATTCTCGGTTGTATGCCTGCTTGTGCTATTTCCAATAAGATTTGATTCCACGAGTTGTTTAAATATACCTGTGATTGCGGGATCAAAATGAATACCGGCATATCCCAGGATGATATTCAGAGCATCTGTTTTGGATGTGCAGGGTTTATAGGTATTTATTAATTCCGGCCTGCAGGTATCCGTGGGATAGGTCAGATTATCAAATATATCCGCAATCCTGACGATACGCGCCGCAAGAGGAATATTATCATTTTTAATACCGTCCGGATATCCTGTCCCATCCCAGTTTTCATGATGATATAGTGCAATATCCCGCGCCATCTGGAAAAAGGGTTTTTTACTCAAAAATTGTTCACCATAAACTGTATGTGACTTCAGGATTTCCAGTTCTTCGTGTGTTAAAGGGTTTACCTTTTCCCTGATGTATTGTGGAACGGCTACCAGGCCGATATCGTGCAGGAGGCTGGAATACCGGATGGTATCTATAAAAACAGTATCAAGACCCATGTGTTTTGCAATAACCGTTGAATACTCACTGGTGCGTAAAAGGTGCATAACCAATCCTTCTTTTTCGAAACCTCTGCAGATTTTTATCAGCGTATAAATAGTTTCAAGGTGAATTTCTTTTAACGTGTTGTTCATTGACTGTAATTGCTTACGCATGTCGTCGAAGAGGAGAACGAGTTTTCCCAATTCATCCTTTCTGCTGGTTTTGACGGGATAATCGAATTCACCTTTGGAAATCTTAACGGCAGCATTCTTCAATTTATAAATAGGCCTGAGGAGGCTCTTGGTTACCATCCATGATATAAAGAAGAGCAGGATAACGACTGCAATTGTTGTGAGGATGGCGTGCATGGTAATCCGGTTTACAAAGTAAAAAAATGTAGACTGCGGCATGGTATATATAAGCTTCCAGTCCTTTTGCTTTAAGGTGACACAAAAACCGTGATTAATTTCAGGGTTTATAAACAACCTGTGTTTGAAATAAATACTTTCACTGGTGTTTTTCAGGATGTCTGCAACTTCCTGATAGTCGGTAGACCCAATTTCGGTAATGTGTTCTCCATAAGTTTTTTTTGAGGTAAGTTCTCTTTTAACGGTTGGGGGAAGAGGTACCCATGATTTAAAGAGGAGATTCCTATCTGAGGCATGCGCAATTCTAACTCCATGTTTATCGGATAAAACACAAACCACCCCCTTGCCCAGACGGTCTTTTTCCTTTTCTATAAGTGAATAAAGCCACTTTGCGTCGGTGGCTAATACTAACACCGCAATTATTTTATCGTTTGCATCCTTTACAGGGGCACTGTAGTAAATGTAAGACTTATTATCATCCATAGACGGCTCAGAAATATAAACATTCCCCTTTAATGCTTCTTTAAATACATCTCTTTGTGGAAAATCGTACTTGAATGCATTCGAGGTTGAAAGCTTTTCCTTCCCTTCTTTATCAAGAATGATAATGCCCTCATAGTAAGGAGACAGGTTTTTTAATGTATTCAAACATTGGATGGCACAATGCTTGATTTTTTGTTTGGAAATGCGATTTTCTTTAAGATAATCAACGAGTTTACAATTATTTCTTAAATTGCAGATAAGCGTTTTGTGAGACAATAAAAGATCGTCGATGTTGCTGGCAACCCTTTCCGCATCACCTTTGATGGTATTTTTGTTGGCCTGTATGAGTATATCCTTGTCTTTCCAGTCATTGTATGCAATCAGGCCTAAAATTGGCAACAGCGTTACCAATAAAAATGTAAAGAAAATTTTTAGGAAAATACTGGTTCTCATTGCTTATTTTTCCAAGTCTTAACCAAAACGAGCCGGAAGAGTAACGCGGATAATTTATCCGCCGCCAAATGCATACCACAAGGGATCGGCGCTACATTAATAGAATTATCGGAAATTTTACCTTTTGCCTTAGCAAAAAAGCAAACAATTATAGTTTAGTTAGAACCCGTCGTAACATTAACGTATACGAAAATTTAATCTGGCTGAGCGGGTTTATAACAGCAAACCTTGTTTCTGCCAGTTTCTTTTGCCGTATATAACGCTTCGTCTGCTCTTTTTATAAAATCTTCTGCGTTGTCTGCATTTTTAGGAAAAC
>JAHFOY010000193.1 GCA_023261485.1 Planctomycetota bacterium | reverse complement strand
TTATAATATGGAGGATAATACGAATATGAAATATGAAAATTTCAATGATGCAGAGGCGCTGAAAATAGCGGTAAATATCGAGGAAGAAGGGCTGGAATTTTACTCTACGCTTACGAAAAATGCCAGAGATCATAAGGTAAAAGAGGTATTCTCAAAACTCGCCTCCGACGAAAAGGAACATCTTGCCCGTTTTCAAAAAGCATATCTCGAATTAACCGCCCCGACAAACCCCGTGCAGAGTTGCGAGGACTACACCGTAGACCTGTACTTGAAATACCTGGTCGACACGGGTATCTTTACAAAAAAAGGCGAAGCCAGGAGGCTTGCGGCAGAAATAAAGACGGACGCAGACGCCTTGAAAATCGGCATCCAGGCTGAAAAGGATTCCATCCTGTATTATGCCGAAGCCGCAAATAATACCAAATACCCTGCGGGAAAAATGGCATTCGAACAACTGGCAAATGAAGAGAAAAAACACTTAAAGTTACTTGCAGAACAACTGAAGGCATTAAAGAAACCAGTATCGTAAAAATATTTTAATGGGAATGCACAAATTTCGGATAATTACTCAAATAGAAAGGAGGGAGTGATATGAGACAAGGTATACTAAAATATAGAAGTTTGTTATTGGCGATATCCGTTACGGTGTTCATTGCCTTGGGTCTGGCATACGCCCAGGAAGAGAAGACTGGTAAGGAAGGTAAACCTGTAAAGATCGTCATCCAGAAAAAGAAGGCGGTAAAAACAAGTTATGCGCCCATGACAGTAACTGAGTCCTTTGAGGACGCGATGGCCCGAATGAAGGCTGCTAAACCAGAGGTAATGAAGCGTCACATGGATTTACTTAATGAACGTTACGATCTAAGCGATAACCCGGCAAAAGATGCAACCATGTCTCGCGGTAAATCTATTCAGCAAGGCGTGCGCGTTAAACTCCCAAAAGACGTTACCTGGGAAACCCTGGCAGCTATGACTCCGGAAGAAACTCGTGAAAAGAATCTGTTCCCCGGCGGGTTCATGCCGCTTCCGCATCCGAACCACGCCGAAGGCGGCATGCTCTTCCCCAAGTTCCACATCGACGAGATCAAGAAACAAGAGGGGAGAGACCTCACCCGTTTTGACCTAGATTACGACCTGCCGGATCACTTTTTGCCAGAGTTCCCCCCTCCAATTTATCTGACTACACGGCCAGACTTAGGAGACGTCTCTCAGGGCAAGCTGGTGACCATTGCCAACTATTACGAGCTATTCAACGGGATACTGAATCCCAAACAACTTGAAGGTTTAAGGCTGTTGGTAACGCCCTTCCCGCAGCAACAGTTCAACCAAACGGAAGACCGTCGCTCGGAACAACCGAGTCGTGGGGTCGTCTGCTTTGACTGCCACGTAAATGGACATACTAATGCTGCTACCCATCTGGTAGGCGATATTCGTCCGCAAGAATTTCGCCATCGGCTTGATACTCCTCCACTGCGGGGGGTAAATATTCAAAGGTTGTTCGGTTCGCAGCGGGCATTGAAAAGTGTCGAAGACTTTACGGAGTTCGAGCAGCGAGCGGCTTACTTTGACGGCGATCCGGTCATTGCTACAAAAAAAGGTGTCAACATCCTCGAACGGGCGAGTCAGGTGCACTTCATGGCAGAGGTTCAGGAATTATTCGACTTCCCGCCGGCTCCCAAGCTGAACATCTATGGCATGCTGGATCAGAAAAAGGCCACAGAGACCGAGCTTCGGGGTCAGGATATATTCTTCGGTAAAGCCAGGTGCTCCTTTTGCCATCAACCTCCTTACTACACGGACAATCTCATGCACAACCTGAAGGCGGAGCGTTTCTATAAGCCACGCATGATCAACGGAGTTATGGCCAGCGCTGACGGTCCCATCAAGACCTTTCCACTCCGTGGGATCAAGGACTCACCGCCCTACTTGCACGATGGGAGATTGTTGACGCTGGAAGATGCGGTAGAATTCTTTAACATGATCCTTGAGATCAAGCTTACGAAACAGGAAAAGGAGGACTTGGTGGTATTTCTGAGGGCACTATAAATTTTTGATGGGTCTGCTTCGCTTGACAGAGAATGTCTTACTCGGCAACTTTTTATCTGTAGAGCGACGAGACTCGTCGCTCTACCACTTTGAAAATCCTATACATTTCAGTAGGGACACGGTGCACCGTGTCCCCACGGGCTTTTCGGAATAAGGATAGAATAGCGATGGATAAATCAAAAGCTAATCTCATAATAGATGCAGTGATGTTTCTTTGTGTAATGGCAATTGCAGGGATTGGATGTCTCACAAAGTTTATCTTGCTGCCTGGAAGGGAGACTGCCGCAGTATATGGGAGAAAAGTAGATTTGTTCCTGTTTGGAATGGATCGCCACGTGTGGGGAACAATTCATTTTATCACTGCGTGCGTCTTTCTCGGATTATTAACCGCCCACATAGTCCTTCACTGGAACATGATAGTGTCGGTATATCGCAGACTAATGGGGAGTACAGTGGCAAGATATATAGTCGCCATAATCATTCTCATCAGCGGCATATTTCTTGTAGTCTCTCCCTTTTTCGTAAAACCGGATGTGCAGCAAACTGAACAAAAGGGACGGCAACATCACGAAAAGATGAATTACTAAAAAAAGAGCAAATATAATTACTGAAAATATTGGAGGAAAATAATGAAAAAATCTTTAGGGGCAAAAACCATCGTATATCCAACGCCGGTCTTCATTGTGGGAACTTACGATAAGAATGGAAAGCCAAATGCGATGAACGTGGCATGGGGAGGTCTCTGCTGTTCCAGTCCGCCTTGTGTTGCGATTTCCTTAAGAAAGGCTACGTATACATATGGGAACGTTGTTGAGCGAAAGTCCTTTACGATAAACATCCCTTCTGAGGCTCATGTAAAGGAGGCGGATCATTTTGGAATTGCATCCGGAAGCAAAGAAGATAAGTTTTCCGCTACCGGACTTACTCCGGTCAAGAGCGACCTTGTAGACGCCCCTTATATTAAGGAATTCCCATTGATTTTGGAATGCAGGTTAAAACAAACCGTTGAAATAGGATTGCATATCCAGTTTATTGGTGAGATCGTGGACGTAAAAATCGAGGAATCTGCGCTTGGAGAAGGGGGTATTCCTGACATAAAAAAAATCAAACCCTTCCTGTATGCCCCTGAAATACGTGCTTATTACGGAATTGGTGAATGTCTCGGCAAGGCATTCTCCATAGGCAAACAGCTTTAAATATCAATAAATTCCTTTTTTCTTTCACCCCTTCGGGGTTGATACTATTGGTATTTCGTTGTCCAGGGGTTTCGCCCCTGGCTATGCGCTTTCTGCCCTTCGGGCATAATTGTGTGTTCAGAGCAAATAGCGCTTCAGACTTTACTTTATTTTAAGCAGTTTCAATGAGGCAAAACAATGTCCATTACCAACGCAGATTTTGCCATCTTGATTGAAAAATTCGGGAGTATTGTACCCGATATTTTAAAAACCATCGGCTGGACACCCCTGGTAAGGTTGAACAAGATAACAAGTGGCATAAAATCAAGTATCTTCGCCAAACTCGAATTTCTCAATCCTGCCGGGAGCGTCAAAGACAGGATGGCATTGTTCATCATCGAGGATGCTGAAAGAAAGGGGCTTTTAAAACCCGGTGGAACCATTGTAGAAAACTCCTCTGGCAATACCGGCGCTGCACTTGCCATGATAGCGGCGGTAAAGGGCTACAAATGCATTATCACCATGCCCGATAAAATGAGCGAGGAGAAAAAGAACCTGATGAAAGCCTTTGGGGCGGAGGTGGTCGTGACTCCCACTGACGTTCCTCCAGATTCCCCGGAAAGTTACTACAG